>JBDTJV010000001.1:0-2981 GCA_039935675.1 Ginsengibacter sp.
GTTGCATGAACATTGTTTTTATTTTTAAAAGAAAGGTAGGCTGACAACCCTGCCAGGAAAACAAAAGTAGGTGCACAGAAATGTGTGATCCACCTTGTGAAAAAAAGTGCGGGTGAAGTGGTTGCTAAATCTGTAGGGCTTTGTGTTAAAGAATTAATGTGCATCATATCACGTGTATGGTCCAAAGCCATTATAATCATTACTACGCCTCTTACAAAATCAATGCTGGTGATTCTTTTCATATTATAAACCTGGAATTAAAAAGTTTGAATTATGCATTTTACCCGCAAGGGATTTTATTGTAAAGGCAATAACAATTGCCACTCCGCTAAAAAGCAAAGCGTCAAATGCGCTCACGATTTCATTCCCCTTTGCTAAATAAGGATTCCTAATAGCATCAGGAATATGGAGGAAGATAAACCAGATAATAATCATAATGGCTAAGAGGGAAGCTACCGGCTTTATCCAAATTTTGAATAAAATGCATATCCCAGCACTCATAAGAGCGGTACCCGCAAAATAGGCCCAGAAAACCGGCATGCCAAACCATTTGGGCACCATCCGAGAAATATAATCAATATACAAATAGTGACTGTATCCGTATAGAATCATCGTGATTGAAAAAAATATTCTTCCGAAAGGAATTAATTTTTCTAGCAATGGCGAACGCAAATTTTTTTTATCTACCACAGGAATATTTTCAAAAGATCCCGCTATTACAAATGCACCGCCTGCGAAGGCAAGTTCTTTTAACATTGGAGCCCACACTCCAAGATGGATTGCTTTATTGGGGCTTAATATCAGGTTATAGGGTATATGGCAAATTACAATGAGCAACAAAAAATAAATTCCTAAATAGAGGCACGTTTTTTTCCTGGTATTTTCTTTAATTGCAAACAATCCTAAAATGATAATACCGGCAATAATTAAAGCTATTCCTGTAATAAGAGGAAAGACAACATATTCATGCAGCAAGGCAGGAAAAGGCGGCAATATTTCAGGGCGAAAATCACCGATAATAAGTTGTTGAATGCCAAATGCAATAATGCCTGTGGCAAAGAATGTACGCCCTGTTTTGATAAGCATTTTGGTTGTTGCAGCTTTTGTCATATTAATTTTATAAAAAAAATCAATAAGTTGTTTAAAAACTCTTACTTTTTTTATTCTTAAAAGCAAGATCACAAATAATATAATCAGCCTGATAAAAATCAACCGGCAACAGGCTGCTACCAACAAACAGCACATCAAAGATTATAAATGAGCTAGCCCAATTCAGCAAAAACCAATTCTTTGTAGCTTCTGCCGATAGGAATTTCCTTATTCTTGATTTCAACAGCAATTGCAGAGAATGCATCAATCTTATCTTTTGAGACAATGAAAGAACGGTGAATGCGGAGAAAATTATTTTTTGCAAGCATATCCTCTACCTGTCCTAACTGGAACTTTGTGAGAATAGACTTATCGATGGTGGTGATCCGGATATATTCCTTCAGGCTCTCTATATAAAGAATTTCGTCAAGAAATATTTTTATTTTCTTTTTGTTCACACTAAAAAATAAATAAGTTCTTGCCATTGATGGCTGAATATGTTGGTCAGATAAAACATTTTCTTTACGGTCCTTAAGTTTATTCACTGCCATTAAAAACCTGCTGAATTCAATTGGTTTAAGCAGATAGTCAATTATATTTAATTCGTATCCCAGCAAAGCATATTCCTGGTAGGCTGAGGTAATAATAATCTGCGGAGGATTGTTTAATGTTTTTATAAATTCAAGGCCTTTCAATTTGGGCAAATGAATGTCTAAAAAAATAAGGGCTATCTTTTCCTGCTGCAATTTTTCCATTGCGCAGAATGCATCACGGCATTTTGCTTTGAGCTCTAAAAAAGAAACCTGGTTTATGTAGTCTTCGAGCACTTCCACGGCAAGAGGTTCGTCTTCCACTATCAGGCAATTAAATTTTTGCATGGCTTTTTAGATTTATGGTAAGAAATACATTAAATATAGTAGCGGTGTGCCGCACCTGAATATCATAATCTTTATACAGCAGTTCCAACTGCCGCTTTACATTGCTCATACCAATATTTTCATTTTCTTTGGGCATATTATTACTTTCAATTGTATTCTCTATATTAAAATTAAGCACACTATTTTTCAGTTTGAGGTGAATCTTAATACAAGACTCACAGCAGTTTTCGCTCGCACCATGTTTAAATGCGTTTTCGACAAATGGCAATAACAAGGAAGGAGTAACCTGTTCGGCTTCATTATCAATTTCCCTGACAAAACTAATATTGAGCATTCCATCATAACGCATTTTTTGCAGGTCAATATATTCATCCAGCAATTTTATTTCATCTCCGATCTTTATGAACTGTTTCTCAGTTTCGTACAGCATAAACCTAAGTAGCTTAGATAATTTCATTATTGTTCCTGCAGTGTCGTCCGATTTTTTTCTTGCCAAGGCATAAATATTATTTAGCGTGTTGAACAGAAAATGCGGATTGGTTTGCATGCGAAGAAATTTTAACTCTGATTCTAATTTTTCACGTATTAAATTTTTTTCGTTTTCTTTTGTTATCCATTGAAGGCGTATTTGTTTTATTACAATTGCTAACCCGGATGCAAACCCAATATCCATGAGTGCGACAAGGAAACCTAAGAGATCAAAAAAGCGGGGCGTGTTTACATCCCAATTATAAATTACCGGATATATAAAATACACCACTAATGCCCTGTATAAAAGAACTGCTAGCCATAAGGCCATTATAGAATAAAAAATATTTCTTTTGAAGAAAAGGTTTTCTTTAATTATTTTTTCGAGAGTGATATATAAAATAAAGTAGGCCAATAGCAATTTCGGAAGAAGAAGAACAGTGCAACTTTCAATGGCCATTTTTATCCTTTCATTTTCTGAAAGCTGAGGCAGCCTTGATGCGTCAACAAGATAGATTAAAACAACATCCTGCCATAGGTAAATTA
>JBDTJV010000002.1:0-6551 GCA_039935675.1 Ginsengibacter sp.
TCAGAAACAACGAAACCGCTACAGCGAAAGCAATTGTTCAATCATTAAAAGAAAACTCAATCAATAATGAAGAACTCGGGATGTATTGGAAAGAATGGGATCAAAAAGGATATTGGTGGTACCAGGCACCGATAGAATCGCAATCATTAATGATAGAGGCTTTTTCTGAAATCGATAAAGATCCCAAAACAATAGGCGATCTAAAAACCTGGTTATTAAAAAACAAACAAACCAATAACTGGAAAACAACAAAAGCTACAGCTGATGCATGTTATGCACTTTTGCTGAATGGGAATGATTGGATTTCAACAGAAAAAACTGTTAGTATTAAATTAGGAAATACCATCATTTCTGACAATGATGGAAAGGAAGCTGGGACGGGCTATTTTAAGAAAAGAATTGAGGGAGAAAAGATTAAACCCAAAATGGGAAATATAACTGTTACAGTTTCCTCTGATGGAAAAAGTGCTAGCTCCGCTTCATCACTAGGAGACCAGGAGCCTTCGTGGGGTTCAGTTTATTGGCAATATTTCGAGGATCTTGATAAAATAACAGTTGCAGAAACGCCATTGAAGCTTTCTAAAAAATTGTTTATAGAAAAAAATAGTGATAACGGACCTGTACTTGTGCCTGTAAATGATGGCGATGAATTGCATATCGGTGATAAAATCAAAGTCCGCGTAGAACTTCGTGTAGATCGCCATATGGAATATGTTCACATGAAAGATATGCGTGCAAGTTGTATGGAGCCGGTGAATGTATTAAGCGGTTATAAATTCCAGGATGGTCTTGGCTATTATGAAAGTACCAAAGACGTAAGCACTAATTTTTTCTTTGATCAACTAAACAAAGGAACCTATGTTTTTGAATACCCAATGTTTATAACTCACGCTGGCAATTTTAGTAATGGGGTGACTACTATTCAATGTATGTACGCTCCTGAATTTACAGCACACAGCGAAGGTGTAAGAGTAAAAGTGGGACAGTAAATAAACAAATAAGGAGGATTTTAATTTAGCTTTTGTATATTTTAAAAAACCTGGACCAATTGATGGGGCCAGGTTTTTTTATTATAGTAAACCGATAAATACGATGGTTTTTTATTTTGTCAGACCTGCATATCCAATCCGCCTTCCGGAGAAGTAGGTTCGATCACTTCGTCCACTTCAGCGGGATTTTCATAATCAATTCCCTGTCTTTTTAAAACTCCTTTTACAAATATGGCGAAGAAAGTAATATACGCATAACAAATAAGTGGAATCCAGTATGATTCATGAATTCCCGCACCCGGAACTGCGCTTCTTGAATCAAGAAAATCTGCCAGCTTTCCCTGGATAGGAGGAATAACGCCACCACCAAGAATCATCATAATTAAAAATGCAGAACCTTGCGTTGTATATTTTCCCAAACCGGCCACAGACAATGTAAAGATGGCAGGCCACATTATAGAACAAAACAAACCGCCACTTATAAATGCATAAATAGCCACTTTTCCTGTAGTTGCAAGGCCAATAGCCATTGCTATTACGCCCAGCAAACCGAAGATCAAAAGCATGCGCGCCGGTTTGTCTTTACTTACGTAAAAAGCGCCAATCTGAATCACCACACAAATAATATAATAGTACATAATGTGCACGGCATAACCGGAAGCCGCATTAACCAGTAAAACGATAATAAAGGCAACCAGCGGAACAATAAAAGTGAGCTGTTGCTTGGTAGAAGGCTTAAAATCAAAAGCAGAAATAGAAGCAACCCAACGGCCAATCATCAAACTGCCCCAATACATGGAAATATAAAGTGCAGCCTGTGAAGATGGAATGCTGCCAAATTCAGGCTTGCTTAGAAGGTCACTGATATTACTAACGATCGTAACTTCCGTTCCTACATACAAGAACAAAGCAAGCATTCCTAAAACCAATTGAGGGTATTGCATCGCTCCCCAGCCGGTAGGTTTTTTCTGGGCGCTGGCATAAGAAACTAATAAACTTAAAATAACAACGGCCAAAGCGCCAAACAACCATTTTACACGGTACGTTTCCATTGCAATTCTATCCGAATCTGATGCGTGAGTTAAGTCTACTTTATAGCTGCTGAAAACGGGTACAAACATAATAACCAAAAGGCCGGTCATGATTAGCAAAGAATACAAAGCCTTATTGGCTTTTTCTGTTTTTTCTGTAGAAATACCGTGCGGCACTTTTTTTGAAAAATTAAATAAGGCAGCTGCGGCGATAAAAAGTACACCCACACAACTGTATAAAATAATTACTTTACTTAGGCTTAAGCCTGCAATCTGTTTATCACTTAAAGCTGCTGTAGTTCCAAACAAAGCAAAAGCCACTACTAAAGGGCCAATCATAGTTCCAAAAGAATTGACGCCACCTCCAAGGTTTACACGGCTGTTACCTGTAGAAGGGTCTCCAAGAACAATAGCGAAAGGCTGCGCTGCAGTTTGTTGCAATGAAAATCCAAGGCCCACAATAAATAATCCGGCAAGCATACCCACAAAAGCATTTGCATTCACTGCTATTATCATTACCAACGCTCCTAATGCAGAAAATAATAATCCATAAACAATACTTTTTTTATACCCCCATTTTGCAACAAGGTCTTTGCCTCCAAACGAGCCATAAGCAAAGACTGCAAGTGCCCCGATAAAATAGGCGAGGTAAAATGCAAAATCAATTAGCTGGCTTTGAAATTGGTCAAGATGAAAAAAATGTTTACAAAAAGGAATAAAAACACTATTACCTGCTGCAATAAAACCCCAGAAGAAAAATACAATTACCAAAGTGCTCAGCGCACCATAATTAGTCGGTTGCAATTTTCCGCCGGTTGCCTTTACTGGTTTGGAAATACTCATTGAAGGAGTGGCCATGAAAAGTTTATTTTTTTAGTTGGTAAAAAATGAAGGGGTGAAAATATATAATTTTTCCAAGCTAAAGTTTTTTATTATATTTTTTTTAATAAGAAAAATGATGCTTAATTTGAAGCGCAAATAAAAAGTATGGAAATTATTCATGTTAGTGCGGAATGTTATCCTGTTGCAAAAGCAGGTGGTTTGGGCGATGTAGTTGGAGCGTTGCCAAAATATCAAAATCAGCTTGGGCACATTGCGAAAGTGGTCATGCCGATGTACCGGACAAAATTTTTATACAACCATACTTTTGACGTAGTTCATAAAGGTGCTTTCGGTATGGCGCATTATTGGTTTGAGTATACCGTTATTAAAGAGTCTACTAATGAGTTAGGGTTTGATCTTTATCTCGTCGATATTAATGGTTTGTTGGACCGTGAAAAGGTATATGGTTATGACGATGACATTGAAAGATTTGTTGCTTTCCAGATTGCCGTTGTCGATTGGATGAGTAAGTGGCACCATCATCCGGATATTGTTCATGTGCACGATCACCAGGCTGCATTGATTCCTTTTATGATGCAGAATTGCTTTGCTTACAGACATTTGTCTTCTATAAAAACGATCCTCACCATCCATAATGCGCAATACCAGGGATGGATAGATTGGAATAAATCCAATTATCTTCCCGATTGGGATAAATATAAATGGGGATTATTGGAATGGAATAAAACCATGAATTCTTTAGCCAGTGGAATAAAATGCGCCGCCAAAGTAAATACGGTTAGTCCCGGTTACCTTGAAGAATTGCGGTACAGCGCTAATGGTTTGGAAGCTTTATTTGAATACGAAAGAGGCAAGTGTTTTGGAATTTTAAATGGAATTGATACCGATGTATGGGATCCTGAAACCGATCATTTCCTGGAAGCAAATTTTAGTGATAAAGATTTTGAGGCGAATAAAGCAATTAATAAAAAAGAATTATGTACCCGGTTTAACCTTGATGAAAAAAAACCTTTGATCGTTTTTATTGGAAGGCTTGTGGGGGAAAAAGCCGCAGACCTTTTACCGAGGGCAATTGCTGATTCAATTTATTACATGGAAGGAAAAATGAGCTTTCTTATCTTAGGTAGTGGTGATCCTTATGTAGAGATGCAACTGACTCACATGCACAATCATTTCTTTGGATATTATAATCCCCAGATTGGCTATAATGAAAGATTAAGTCATCTTATGTATGCAGGAGCTGATTTTTTATTAATGCCTAGTAGGGTAGAGCCTTGTGGGTTAAACCAAATGTATGCATTACGATATGGGACTGTCCCGATTGTTCGTCGCACAGGCGGTTTGCAGGATACTGTAAAAGATATTGGAGAGGAAGGAGGATTTGGCATTTGCTTTAATACAGCCTCAGTCGGAGATATTTGTAATTCAGTATTTCGTGCTTTGGAATTGTATAATCAAAAGGAGAGAATGAATGAGGTTATTACTCAAATAATGCAGATAGATCACAGTTGGGGAAAAAGTGCGCAGATCTACATTAATTTGTACAATGCATGATTAGTCCATAGTTTGTATTTCATAGCTAAAAACCCGAACTATGAACTACGAACTATGAACTACGAACTAAAACCTATGAACTACGAACTAAAACCTACGAACTAAAAAATAAAAACAAATAAATATGCAAACAAATATGTGGATAAGCAAATCACTGATTGCCGTCATTTTAGGAGGCGGCGCTGGCACCCGTTTATATCCTCTTACACGCAGCAGAAGCAAGCCTGCCGTGCCTATCGCCGGTAAGTACAGGTTGGTGGATATTCCCATTTCCAACTGTATTAATTCTAATATTAACCGCATATTTGTACTAACGCAATACAATTCAGCGTCTTTAAACCAGCATATTAAAAACACCTACCAGTTCAGCAATTTCAGCAGTGGATTTGTTGACATACTGGCTGCAGAGCAAACTCCTGATAGTAATGAATGGTTCCAGGGAACGGCCGATGCAGTGCGGCAATCTTTAAAATATGTAATAACAAAAGAATGCGACCATGTTCTTATTCTTTCCGGCGATCAACTTTACCAGATGGATTTTGGTAATATGTTTCGCACTCATGCAAAAGACGATGCGGATATTACGATTGCCACTATTCCGGTTACTGAAAAAGAAGCTACAGAATTTGGAATTTTGAAATCTGATGATCAAAACAAAATCACTTCCTTTATTGAAAAGCCGGGACTTGATATTTTGCCAGATTGGGTAAGTGATACCAATGAAGCTATGAAAAGTGAAGGAAGAAATTACCTGGCATCTATGGGAATTTATCTTTTCAAAAAACAAGTGCTTATTGATCTTTTGGAAAAACAGAAAAAAGATTCGAAAGATTTTGGCAAAGAGATTATTCCTTTTGCCATTAAAGATCATCGCGTTTGCAGTTATCAGTATGCAGGTTACTGGACAGATATTGGAAATATCGGATCTTTCTTTGAAGCCAATATTGCTTTAACCCGCGAATTGCCACCGTTCAACCTGTTTCACAATGAGCAAAGAGTTTATACCCGTCCTAGAATGCTGCCGCCTTCTAAAATAAGCGGTACTTATGTTTTAAACACCATTGCAGCTGATGGTTGCATAATAAATGCTGAAAGAATCGAAAATTCAGTTATAGGAATTAGAACCAGGATTGGGTATGGAACTAAAATTTTACGTTGTTATATAATGGGAAGCGATTATTATGAAACTATTGAAGATATGGCCTCTGACGTTGATCAAGGTTTGCCTACGGTAGGAATTGGTGATAATTGTTTTATTACGAATTCGATCATAGACAAAAATGCGCGAATCGGAAATAACGTAAGAATCAATGGTGGAGCTCATCTTCAAAATAGTGAGCATGAATTATATACCATAAAAGATGGAATTGTGGTAGTAAAAAAAGGCGCTACAGTACCTAATGGCTTCGTTATTGAATAAAGTATTATTTATTTTAAAAAGATAATTGATTGAAACTGTGGTTTGTTATTAATAATAGATCACAGTTTTATTTTTTTGTTCTCACTGATAATTTCTAGTCGTTTTATAGAAAAAGAATGATATCATTATAGAATAAGAATTAGGCTTAATTGTTCGTTTACTGTAAAGATGTATTCTGAATTCTTGGCGTAAAAAAACTCTTCTTATCCAAAAGAAATTGCTGTATTTTTATCAAAGTGTAATTTTTACACACAAAGTTTACTAAACGTTTGCTATGTCATCATCCCATCCTGTTCCGAAACAAAAGCTCACTTTCGGCCAGATCATTAATATGAGTTTCGGGTTTTTCGGAATTCAATTCGGATTTGCGTTACAAAATGCCAATGTTTCCCGCATCTTCCAAACACTCGGTGCAGAAATTGACAAGATCGGATTCTTATGGATAGCCGCACCGTTGACGGGTTTGCTTGTTCAACCTATCATTGGTTATATGAGTGATAGAACATGGCATCGAAAGTGGGGCAGAAGACGGCCATTCTTTTTTATTGGAGCTGTTCTTGCATCTATTGCGCTTTTCTTAATGCCTCAGTCAACTATGCTTTGGATGGCAGCAGTATTGCTATGGATACTGGATGCTTCTATTAATATCTCCATGGAGCCTTTTCGGGCTTTTGTGGGTGATAAATTAACTTCTTCTCAAAGGACCACAGGCTT
>JBDTJV010000003.1:0-2664 GCA_039935675.1 Ginsengibacter sp.
CCATCTTTATTTATTTTGATGTAACCGTCAAATTGCAGGGCATATTTTTCTTCGCGCTGTTTTACTTTTTCAGAAATAGTGGAAGTAATTCCTTCTTTTTTTACCGGCGCGCTATTGATCGATAACAAGCTTATCTCTCCTTCCGGCTCATAATATTTATATTCAATACCGGGTTGTGGTTTTTTCACTTTTTCAGCATTCATCCAATGGTATGTTTTTACTTCCTGCGTGCTTGTTTGAGAAGCCAAAGCTCCTGGAGAATATGAAACTGCTTTTATCACAGAGTTTTGATTTACCGAAAAAGGTTTAGAATATAAATTAGAAGTATTTGTTGGTTCACTGCCATCGGTAGTATAATATACTGGCTCATATGGCTTTTGAGTAAAAGATACAACCGGTATCAAAGAACCTTCAGCGTAGGAGACCTCAATTTTTGGTTTGTGCGCAAATTTTCCATAATTAGATATTTTCAAAACAAAAGCATAAGGTGCTTTGATTTTATTGGGATCATAGCCAGGGAAATCAACTATCACATCATCGCCCTGGTTATGCCATTTTAAATCTTCTTTGGTCGATAAAAAATTAATAGTTGTTTCTCCATAAAGGTTTATATTTTTTAAAATCATTTCTTTGTTGGCCGGATATTTTGGGAGAATGGCATACAAAGAATTGGTCGTTGGATTATAGGTGTAAAAAACTTCTTTCACCGCATATCCGGAATCAGGATCTACTGTTATTTTCAGCACGGGATCTGCTCTTTTGGAGGGCTTGAAACTTTGGTTTCCTTCGCTCCATTGAGAAGATGTTTTCCACCTGACCGTATTATAAATCGCTTCGGAATTAATGTTCATCCAATCTCCAATTTGTAACAAACGCTCCTGCATGATTGGTGGAATTTTTCCATGAGCATCTGGCCCTATATCCAATAAAAAATTTCCTCCACGGCTTACTTTATCTATTAATTGCAAAACCAAAGATTGCGCTGAATTATAATCCCACGCATCTTCATTACGATTATAACCATAACTGGCGCCCATACCACGGCTTTCTTCCCATGGATGATCTTCGAAATCAACATCAGGCTGGTATTCAGGCGTATAAACTTCTCCGTGATGAAAGCGCACTCCGCTGCCCCAGCGGTCATAAGTAACCACTGAATCTTTCACCGGGCTATCATTATAAAGCCACGCAAGAAACTCCTGGGATTTCCATTCAGAAGCAGGCAGATCCCAATCTCCATCAGTCCAAAAAACAGCAGGCTTGTAAGTGTTGATCAGATCTTTCATCTGTGGCCACATGTGATCAGCAATATACTTTTTCTTGTCTTTTAGCCATAATGGATTATACCATTCATAAAGAGAATAATACATTCCAGCATGAACAGATGTTTTTCGAATGGCTTTAAAAAGTTCACCCAATAAGTCCCTGTGAGGACCCGATGTTACTGCATTCCATGGAAATCCCCAATCCCTGTCTGCTTCTTTGCTCGGCCATAAACAGAAGCCATCATGATGCTTGGAAGTGAGAACAACATATTTGGCGCCCGATTTTTCGATCAGCTGTGCCCATTCATCCGGATTAAATAATTCTGCGTGAAAATCATTGACAAGATTATAATAGGTGCGATTACCAAAATTTTCTTTTTGGTATTTTATTCTTGCAGAATCTCCGTTTCTTAATCCATTTTGATACCATTCTGCATAGTCTCCTTTTTTAGAATAGGCAGGCACAGAATATACACCCCAATGAATGAAAATACCAAACTTAGCGTGGGTGTACCATTCAGGCGCTGGCCTTGTGTCAAGAGATTCCCAGGTTGCTTTATATTGGGCAAAAATATTTTGGCAAAATAATAATAAAGCAAAAAGAAGGATTATTTTTTGCGAGGCAATTGACTTTACTCTCATAGATAAATTTTGAAAAGGGGAAGATACAAAAGAAGACAATAGCGAACGGTGAATTAATCTAAAAGTGAAAGTAAGATTTGGCAATATTTGCTGATTTACTGATATTGTTTTTTACTCCAAACAATCTTAATGCGTTTAAATTAATTAGAATCGGAATCAGCTGGTCATTGAAAAATTATTTCCGAATGGTTTGTAATTAATAGGTATCTATTTTAGAAAACAATTTCTAAAATAAGTAATTACTAATGTAGATTTAATTACCTTTGTGTCCTAATTGTTGACACCCACCACCTTGTTATCCTTTCCTAAGTAAGTCTGGTATACATTTTTCTTAATTTAAAATATAAAAACATGAAAATTTTGCTAAGTCAGCATGCCTGGCTGAAAACAGGCTTTTTAAAATTGTCGGTGGTTTTTTTTCTATTCTATTTGGCGGGGTGTAAAAAAGGTGATTATACTCCGACTGCCAAAGTTACGACCATCGCAAGCGGTCTTATGGGCGCCATGGGGATTGAGACCGATAGAATGGGAAATATCTGGGTTGCAGAAACCGGAACTGCAATGAATGATGGTAAAGTAGTTGTAATTTCTCCAAATTCCGGTTATAGTAAATCGAACTGGACCACTTCGGTTGCTATCATTAATCTTGCTTCAATTCATAATGCATCATCCGGCGAAGTAGAAGGGCCTGCACATATGCTTTTGGACAATGGGATGATGTATGTTCTTGCTGGTGATTATTTGTATAAAATAAATG
>JBDTJV010000004.1:0-4221 GCA_039935675.1 Ginsengibacter sp.
TATTCCTTCCAAATGATTGACCATCGAATGAGCAACAATCTCCCCCATTTTTTCCCCGGGATAATTAATAGTGGAGATATGTGGATTTACAATTCTGCTGATAATGTCATTATTGAAACCAACAATGGCAATATCTTCAGGGATGGAATAATGGGCGTCTTTCAACGCCTGCATACAAATGGCCGCACAAATATCATTGGCTATAAATATTCCATCCGGCATGGGATCTAAAGCCAATAATTCTCTTGCCGCTTCGGTTACACTTTGTTCTTCCATATTGGTAACAATCAAATATTTTTCATCAAATGAAATATTTTTTTCTTCAAGTGCCTGGCGGTATCCTTTCATTCGGTCTGCATATACATTCCTGGAAAGGCTTCCGGTAATATGAGCAATTTTTTGGCAACCTTGTTCCAGTAAATGGGAAGTGGCTTCATAGCCGGCCTTAAAATTATCAATTACCACATTTGTGCTGGATTTGCCATAACTGATCCTGTCGAAGAAAATTACGGGGATATCTTTTTCAAAAAAAGGATCGAAGTGCGTGAAATGTTTGGTGTTAAATGCCAACGAAACGATTAATCCATCTACCCGGCTATTAAATAAAGTTTCCGCATTGGCCACTTCTTTTAATTCAGTTTCCTGCGATTGGGTAATAATAAGATTATAACCGGATTTGTTCGCGACTCTTTCTATTCCTGAAAGGACAGTGGATATAAAATTGCTATTAAGCGTATGGACGATCACTCCAATCGTATGCGTTTTCTGATTTCTCAAATTTTTAGCGAATAGGTTCGACCGATAGCCCATCTCCCTCGCAGCTTCATGGATCTTTTTTACAGTTTTTTTATTTACTGAAAGATTATTATTCAAAGCCCGGCTAACCGTAGCGGGGGATATTGATAATTTACTGGCTATATCGTAAATAGTCACTTCTTTTCTATCTTTCATAAATCGGTTGCATGAAATATTAAATCTGTTTAAAATAAATTTGAAATCAGCAACATGGGTTAAAATCACCTAATTCAGGTTCAGTTGGCTCTTATTAATCTTTACAAAAAAGACCTAATTGCAAAGAAATTATTAAAATTATGTTAAAAAATATACACAAAAATAATTTTATTTCGTAAAAAACAAAAAAATTAAGAAATCGGTTGCATTTTTAAATAAATTCTTATATTTAACTATTATTTGTGTTAATCTTTTTTTAATGACAGCACTATATCCAAAATTTTACTTATTTGTTTTTGTAGTGTTTCTTTTGTTTGAATAATAATTTTGCCCAATATATTCAACGTTTTATCATTTCTAAGGTTAACAACAGGATTGAAATTCCTGTACATATTCGACTGAATAAATTACCAGGAAATCATCAAATATGATATTTAAATAGGTGGTAAAGGAATATGGGAAACTGGGTGAAACGTAAAGACTTTTTGAGAATTTTTTTAACGTAAGGTGTATTAACTAAAACCTTTTTGGTTTGAAGTGGATTGTGATCACCGCATTAGTTTCAAAATAAGAATTGACGCTAAATGTTCATTTACTGCAATGATGAAAAAATCAAACATATCCAATTACCTCGCAAAAATGATGATGGTCATTTTTGTACTTTCCGGTTGCTCGGCAGGCAGGCATTCCGATAAAAGTGAAGTTAATTGGAAGAAAGTCAATGTATTGGTTTATACTAAAAATGGAAAAGGTTATGTGCATGATAACATTCCTTCTGAAGTTGCCTGCATTCAACGTTTAAGTAGAGAAAATGGATTTGGCGTAAATGTTTCTGATGACCCCGCCGTTTTTACTGAGAATAATTTGAAAAAATACAATGCGTTAATTTTTACAAGTACCAATAACGAGGTGTTTGATAATGATGCGCAAAAGGTAGCTTTCATGCGATATATCCAGTCTGGTGGTGGCTTTGTAGGTATTCATTCTGTAACGGGCACCGAACGAAACTGGCAATGGTTCAAGCGATTGGTAGGCGGCACTTTTGTTCGTCATGCAAAACATCAACAATTCAAGGAAATAATTATTGACACAACGAATGTGTCAACCTCTTTTTTGCCGCGGCACTGGGATGTAAATGATGAATGTTATTATACTACAGATATCAATCCTGATATCCATGTATTAACAGTGCATGATCTAACGACTGTTACAGATGATAACAAACCAACCACTTACGGAACTGTTTTTCCTTCTACGTGGTGCCATGAATTTGATGGAGGAAGGGAATGGTACACAGCGCTGGGCCATGATGGCGAAAGATATTCAGATCCTGTTTTTGAAAAATTTATTTTGAATGGAATAAGATGGGTGATCGGGGAAAATAAGCCTTTGGATTATTCTAAAGCACATGCGCAAAGTCCTGGCGATCTGTTGCCCTATTAATTTTTTAATCATTAAATTATCAATATAGAAACAATTTAACATGCTTGAAAAAACAAATTCTCACAATGATTTAAACAGGAGGAAATTTTTATCTACTTCTTTAAAAGGAGCCGCAGGCGCATTGGCTCTTGCCAATTTACCTGTAGCCGGAAAAGGATTTCCCACCATTGTTCCTTCCAGCGTTCTCGGAAAAAATGCTCCGTCCAATAAAATCAATATCGGTGTAATTGGAGCGGGACGAATAGCGCACGAATGGGATATTCCCGGAACGGCTCAATGGGACCTGGCAAATATTATGGCCGTTTGCGACCTGGATAGTAACCGTATAAAACAAGGGAAGGAATTTATCGATGGTATTTATGCCAAAAAGAAAGGTACCTCCTATAATGGAACAAAAACTTTTGAAAACTACCAGGATTTACTGGCTGATAAAGATATAGATGCAGTACTTATTTGCACCCCTGACCACTGGCATGCCCTGGCGGCGATTCATGCTGCCAGAGCTGGAAAACATATTTACATGGAAAAACCAGCTTCACTCACTATTGCCGGAGGACGTATTTTAAGTGATGAAGTATACAAATCCGGGATTACCTTTCAAATCGGTTCGCAGCAGCGTTCTCTCTCCCCGTGGCCGCAATTTCATAAAGCCTGCGAACTGGTTCGAAATGGAAGAATTGGAGACATTCAAACAATTTATGTAGGACTTCCAACGGACGATCCAAAAACATCTTTTCCTGAGAAAGAAATGCCCGTTCCTAAAAATCTGAATTATGAAATGTGGTCGGGAAGTACACCTTATTCTATTTATACAGAAAAAAGGGTTCATCCTCAGGATGGAACTTTTTCGCGCCCGGGATGGTTGCGCTGCGAACAGTACGGAGCAGGAATGATCACCGGATGGGGCGCCCATCATTTTGACATTGCCAATTGGGGCATGGGAACTGAACACACAGGCCCCGTGGAAGTTTCCTGCCAGGAAGTGGAATGGCCGGCCAAAGATGCTTTGTGGGATGTGCACGGACCTTTCAAAACTGAAAGCGTTTTTGCAAATGGAGTAAAAGTTCTTGCCAGCGATAGTTATACCAACGGAGTAAAATTTGTAGGATCAAAAGGATGGATTTATGTAGGACGTGGCAATTATTCAGTTACAGCCAGCGATCCTACATCAAAAGAAAAAAATCAAAAATCATTATCTGCCAGCGATCCTAAAATTCTTGATTCTGTTATCGGACCAAATGAGATTCATTTATATGAAAGCAAAGAACATCACCTGAACTGGCTGGAATGCATCATCAGCGGAGCACCAACAATTGCCCCGATAGAAGTGGGACACCGCGCCTGTTCCGTGTGCCTGATTAGCGCAATTGCAATGAAGCTTAGAAGAAAATTGTATTGGGATCCGGTAAAAGAAAGATTCAATAATGATACGGAAGCCAATGCTATGTTGACACGATCTGAGCGCTGGCCTTATCAGCTCAATATGGAGTATGATCTAAAGACGGTGATTTAATTATGTGATTCATAGTAAACAAACAAATAAAAGGGATTTTTATTTTCAGCAGAATTCTAAAATTCAACATCTAAAACTTATAAAAGCAAAATTATTCGGATGAATTTATTTCAAAGAAACAGCACCGTCATTTTTATTCCAATAGTCGCATTTATGATAAGCTGTAATTCACAAAATGAAAAGAACAAGCCAGAAAATAATGCCGCCGGAGTAAAACTGATTACACTGGCGCCTGCTCATTTTCATGCTGCGCTTGTTCAAAAGACGATGTATCCCGGTATTGATTCGGTGGTTTATGTATATGCTCCGCAAGG
>JBDTJV010000005.1:0-7624 GCA_039935675.1 Ginsengibacter sp.
AATTCCTTTACCAGGTCAAAATGTTGTTCTTCCTTTCGGTCCAGAGCCTGGACTATAATTTTATTTTCTTCCAGGGGTTCAATATTTGCATAAGCAAAAAGTGAAACGGTCGCGTTTAAGATAGCGCCACCAAACTGGTCACTATACGGACTTACATCTGTGCCTCCTCCTGCAAGGCCAATACGTAACGGAGCTTTACTACGGTATATCATTAAGGTAAATTTCTTTGATAAAATTGGTTGGACTCATCACAGGCAATGATGGAAAAAGAAAAGTAAAATCTTTTACATTTCTTGTTATAAAGTAATTCATTTCCCCTTTTAATGCTAAAAAATATAAAAGTCCATCTTCCTTGTCGTCAAATTTTTCAATGGGATAATACAAAATATCTTTTATGAAGGAAAGCACTTTTACGGTTTTACACATTTCCTGAAAAGCGGCTAAAGGATTGATTCTTCTTTCTTTTCTTAAAACATAAAAAGTAGTTGCGATTACACTTTCAGAGATAAATAATTCGACAATTTTCTTTTCCGATAATTTGATAATCTCATTAATAGCATCTAATTCATAATTTCTCTCCATCAAAAGATCTAAAATAATATTGGTGTCTAAAAATATTTTATAAGTCATATTTCTCATGCATGTATTCTTCTTTCCTTCTTTTAATTTCCTCATCTGATATTTCTATGTGATGAGTATATTTCCTTATCTTTTCCAAAAGTGATGGGCCAGGGTTTTCTGCTTTTTTTGAATCATTTTTTGAAAACCGATCTAAGTAATTTTCTACAACAGATGATAGGCTAACATTTCTCTTTGCACTTTCAATCTTCGCCTGAGCTACAATTTTATCATCAATGTTTAAGGTTAATTTAGTTTTCATCCTGTTAATTTCTATAAAGTTACGTAAATCTAATTTGTTTACGTGACCTTAAAGTTAAATGTTTAAAATTGCCTGTATCATTTTTTCCCAGCTATATTTTTTCTTTTCTTCAAGGAGTTGGGGCAAAAAATAATCTTCGCCTAATTTGAAATATTCAATAATCTTATTGGCAATACTTTCGGCATTTGGCTCTGCAACTAAGCCCACTTTTTTATCCGGAACAAGAGATGGCAATCCTCCAACATTCGTGACGATCATTGGTTTTTCAAAATGATAGGCGAGGGGAGTAACGCCGCTTTGAGTGGCACTCCGATATGGTTGTATTACACAGTCTGCGGAACATAAAAAGAATTTTACATCGCTGTTGGGAATAAATTGAGTATGTAAAATCAAACTATTTTTTATTACCGGATCATTCAGTAATGCTGCGTAATTTTTCTCATCTTCATAAAATTCACCCGCAATTAACAATTTTAATTCGCTTGGGTTTTGATTTATAGAGTTTTGCTGTTCGATTACCAATTTAAAGGCATTTAATAAAATATCCAATCCTTTGTATTTTCGAATAAATCCAAAAAATAAAATGATCTTATCGTTTAAATTAATCCCTAATTTTTTTCTTGCTTCTTCTTTGCTGATGGCAGGTCCAAAATTATCATACAAAGGATGGGGGACAAGATCTGCCGGTTTATTTTTTGCAAACTCCTTCAAATCCTCTAACACTTTTTGGCTCATCGTAATAAAACCATCAACTGGCGGGATAAAATACTTGGTAAATAATTTATCGGCTAGCCTTTTCTCATGTGGTAAAATATTATCTGCAATGCAGATCACTTTTGTAAAATTGTTTTTTTTGACTCTTCGGAGGATTGTTCCAAGGCACGGGCCCATGAATGGAAGCCAATATCTTACAACAACTATATCCGGTTTTAGTTTTTTTAATTCATTCCCTACTGCAATCCAGTTTAAAGGATTTACAGAGTTTATCTTTATTTTGATTGGAATATTAACAGGAGCCGGTTCTGATGAATATTGAGTTTTACCGGGAAAAAGAAAGGAGGGATATTGATAAGAGAAAGTATAAATAGTGGTATCGAATCCTTCATCAATAAATTCCTTTGCAAGCCGTTCATTAAATGTTGATATACCTCCACCTCTCAAAGGGTAAGCCGGACCAATAATGATGATTTTTTTTGGAATCAAATTAAAATCGTTTTTCGCTTTATTTGTTTATTTACTACAAATTGATGAGCTGATTAGCTTATGAGTTGATTAGACCATTAACTTATAAATAGCCGCAACAATATGAATGTTTTTTTCAATGAGCAAAATATAAATTCATTTTTCGACTTATTTGTTTGTTTACTGCTTGTAAGGTAAATTTCAAAGTTTTTCAGCCTCAAAACTATTAGTAGTAAACGAATAGATAGTCAGGAATCTTATTTCTTTTGTTTTATCAATAATTTAGTAAATGATCACATTAGTACATCACCTAATTATCTAATTGATCCTTTCTTCGATTAGATAGTGATTTCTTTCAGGTCCATTCCTGGATATCAGTTCTCCAAGGAAACCGGCAAGAAAAAGCTGTGAACCGATGACCATTGCGATCAAGGCAATGAAAAACAAAGGTCTTTGCGTCATTCCCGTCTGGTCAAAAAAGAATTTGGTAAGTGTGAGATAAAAAATTACAACAAACCCAAAAAGAAAAAAGGCAGTTCCCCACAAGCCAAAAAAATGCATCGGGTTTTTTCTGAATTTGCCGACGAACATGATGGAAGCGAGATCTAGAAATCCATTTATAAAACGGTTCCATCCAAATTTGGTTACGCCATATTTTCGCGGACGATGTTCTACTACTTTCTCGCCAAATTTTTTGAATCCCGACCATTTTGCGATCAGGGGAATATAACGATGCATTTCCCCATATACTTCAATGTTTTTTACAACTTTGCGTTTGTAGGCTTTCAACCCGCAATTAAAATCGTGCAGATATATTCCACTTGCCCTTCTCGTGGCTGCATTAAAAAATTTGGAAGGCAGGTTTTTGGTTAATTTACTGTCATATCTTTTTTTCTTCCATCCGCTCACGATATCAAAATCATCATCCAAAATCATTTTACGTAGTTCCGGTATTTCGTCCGGACTGTCCTGCAGATCTGCGTCCATGGTAATTACCACGTCTCCTTTTGCCATTTTAAAACCTTCATTCAGGGCTGCACTTTTCCCGTAATTCCTTTGAAATCTTATCCCTTTTACATGCATGTTTAACGCATGTAATTCTTCAATCTTCTCCCATGAATTATCTGTGCTGCCATCGTCGATCATAATTACCTCATAGCTGTAATTATTCTCCTCCATCACACGACGGAGCCATGCTTCCAGTTCGGGAAGAGATTCATCTTCATTATATAAGGGAACAATTACAGAAATATCCATTTTCTTTTTTTATCCTTGAACGCCATCAAATGGCGGAGGGTTTCTTTTAGTAATACCGGCACCTATCAGGGCAGCAATGGCGCCAAAAATCAGGTAACCAACCAGCGTACCTCCAATGATGAATACAAGGAAAAATTTCTTGGTAAATTCAAGTGCGGTGTTAATCTGATCAGGACTCATTTGGCCTTTTGCCTCCATACTTTTCCTTGCGGCATCTATTCCTTTTGTTTTCATTTCAGGAAAAAGATTGATAAAAATGATTACATAAATAATCATGATAGCCGTAACTACTGCAGCAGCCTTAAAACCATGTGCAAAATATCCGCCGAAGGTAGAAACATGGCCGATTTGTTTACCATATACATTAACTGACCAGATAATTCCAGCTATATAAATGATATAACTTATATATTGCAATGCGCTGGTGGTTTCTATATTTAGAAAATAGGTGACCAGCGCAATCACGATCAGGATCAATGCAATGACAATTCCTTTTGTTGTTGATGTGGTTACAGTTTGCTCCATGGTAAAATTTTATTTGTTCAAATGTAGTTTGTCTTTGTTGATTATCCCAATCACTTTCCCCTTTAATTTTTGTTGAATAAAAGAGTTGTTTTTACTTTTTGAAAAAATATTCTTTTCATCAAAAAGATATTCTTCTTCCGGCAAAAATAGAGTAAGGTTAGCTTTTTGTCCCACTTCCAAAGATGGTAAAGGAAGATTGAAAACAGAGCGGATATTTTCCGTTTGCATTTTTACGAAAGATGCTGCTGAAATGCCACTTGCGAGCACGGCGCCAAATACACTTTCCAATGTCTCCATACCATTTTTCGCATATTGAAATTCACAAACTTTATGATCCCAATCCTGGGGCTGGTGATGTGAGGCGATAAAATCTATAGATCCATTTTTAATTCCTTCCCTCAAGGCGTCCCGATCTTCTTTTGTGCGCAAAGGCGGATTTACTTTCAGGTTGGTATCGTATTCCACCAGGTCGTAGTCTGAAAAAAACAAATGATACGGCGTAACTGAGCAGGTAACATTCAGGCCTTCTTTTTTGGCAGTTATTATCAGATCCAACGATTTTTTGGTGGAAATACCTGTGAAATGAATTTTTGAATTAGTATACCGAACCACTTCTATATCCCTAACCACCATTAACTCTTCAGATAATGCCGGCTTTCCCTGTAATCCCAGCCGGGTAGAAACAGATCCTTCATTCATTAATCCATGAGTGCCAATATTCTTATCATCCGGCAATTGAATTATTGTACCATTTATAGCAACAAGGTATTCAAGTGCTTTTTGTAAAATTCCTGAGGATTGAACCGGATTTATTCCATCAGAAAACGCGATAGCTCCGGAATGAAACATATCAAACATTTCGCTTAATTCTTTTCCTTCGGCATTTTTGGTGATGGCTCCAATCGGATGTATCGTTACAGAAAGTGTTTTTCCTTTTTGTGTTAAATATTCTACCTGGCTTTTGTTAGATACAACCGGGGAAGTGTTAGGAATGAGCATTACCTCAGTGTAACCTCCTGCCGCGGCGGCATTGGCACCACTTTGCAAGGTTTCTTTAAATTCCTCACCCGGATCGCAAAAGTTGGCAAAACAATCCATCCAACCCAGGGATACATTCAGTCCTGGTATTTCAATAACACTTTCCACATCAATTTCTAATAAATCGTCTATTTTAGAAATAATTCCGTTCTCAATTAGAATATCTTTATTTTTTCCGTGAAATGGAGATGCGGCCGAAATGACAGTAGCCTTTTTTATCAAAACCTTCATGAGGGTTTATAAAAATTTTGTTGCGCAAATGTAGGATGAAAATTTATAATTGGCTTCCATTTGACTATTTATCTTCCGGCTTATAATCGAATGGAAGAAGATCGGCGACACGTAAATCAATCCAGTAGCCAATGTAAGAAACCAGGGACGGGTCTTGGGGTAAACCATTTTCATTAACTTCTACTGGCTGTTTTAAAGAAATAATACTGGTTTTTTCTCCCGGTTTATAATAATCAATATTGGCAACTTTACCCTGCGCATTGGTAACATCAACACTGAGCATGCCCGTAAAATTCAACAAGTATTTACCGCCGGGGAGTGCTGAGATCAATTTATAATAAGGGATTTCCGGATAGAAAAGTGTATCAATATATTGTTGATCGCCAACTCTTATTGAAAAACCATTTGGAGGGATATCAGGTTTGGCGGCGACACCAGCAGCGCGGGAAGCCTGCATTTGGGGTATTGTTAGATCACCCAGAACGTATCCTTGTTTTAACAGGCTTCGTTTACCCAGGGTACGGTAAAATCTAAGCAAAGATGATTCGTAAATTTTAGCCCGGTTTTCCTTCCATTGATTTAGTTGCTCTGGAGAAGTGCTTTTCATTTCTACAAACAAAGGATATCCTATATAATGCAAATCCCCTGTTTTTTTATTATAACTAAATTCTTTCAAAAGATATTTTATGTTGTATCCCAATGCATTATTGACAATGACAAATATTTCATCACTATGCGCGGAAAGAACTTTTCCTGATTTATCTGTGCGCAGGCGAATCTTATCTTCATTAAGAATATCAGTCTGTTTTGCGTTTTTGTCCGTTCCCAAGAAAGTTTTCCTAAATAATTTTATTTCTTCCTTCCTGTTGTTATTTTTTAAATTGATCACGACGTCTTCCAGCTTGGTAGCTGTATCAGCCATTGCGATAGAAACTTTTGAATTTATTCCACTAATACTGGTAGGATAAATCTGGGTTTCGAAACCCACATAGGAAATTACCAGGTTGTAGTTCCCTGCTTCCAAACCTTTCAGAAAAAAATGACCAAGAGAATCGGTAAAAGTTCCTTTTGAAGAATTACTGATAAATACGCTGGCGTAAGCCAAGGGTTTTTTACTCGTCGCATTAAAAACATCGCCCGAAATACTCCATTCTGATTTTTGTGCAAAAGTTGCCTGGAAAAAGGTAACAACCAGGATTAACAAAAAATTCTTTTTCATCTTAAAATTCTTATTTCCTTTTAATATTTTTCATCCGGGGAGAACAAAAATAGTTTTCTTTAATGAAGAAAAAAGCCATTTATGCATCTTTAGAGTTTGTATTTTTTTACACTGGAAGATAATTTCTTTAAGAGACAGTCGGTCACAAGTGAATATTTTATCAATAATTTATTCAAATAATTTCAAGTTTATTCGAAGAACTTCAACTTAAAACTTGCAGTATTTTTATAATCTACTATTTTTGTCTTTCCTCGAAAGCTATCCTGGCGAATAATTTGGTGTCCTTTTTGCCTTATTCTCCTTTTATGCTTTAACAGGTGTGAATCTTAAAATAACAATCCGGCTAATGAACAAATTTCTGCTAACTTTTCTTTTGTCGATTTTTTCTTTTATTGCAAATAGCCAGACTGTTGATTTTACCAATTCGACTAGTAATGGTCTATATTGCAATCCGTCGATTGTTGATTTTACCCCAACTGCCTCAGGAAGCCCAACAGGTTATGTCTGGAATTTTGGTAATGGTACAATCACCAATGATCAAAACCCTGAAGTAGTTTTTGACCAACCCGGAACTTACAATGTGAAATTAATCGTTGTTTATAAAAATAACGCAGTGGCCATTACAAAACCAATTGTAATAAATCCGGTCGTAAAAGCATCCGTAACGACCGATCGGAATTTTATCTGTACACCTGGCGGTATAACTTTTACGGCAACCGCAACAGGTAATTTCGATACCTATTATTGGGATTTTGGCGATAGCTCCGGAATAGTATCGGGCCCACAAAATGTTATCACCCATAATTTTTCTGTAAAACAGGCATATAATGTAACTTTAAAAGTAGTAGATTCCACAGGATGTTATGATACAGCCACCACCAAAGTTGCCTTGACTGATCCAACTGTAATAGGAAGTCTTACTCCTACTAATGGCTGTATTCCGGCTTCTGTTACTTTAAATTCAACCGCTATTATTCCTCCTAACAGTTCGGTTGTTTCTTATAATTGGGATTTTGGCGATGGGAATACTAGTTCTACACCCGGGAAAACAGCTAACCATATTTATACAGCAACCGGAGGTTATAATCCATCTGTGATGATTACAACCAGCGAAGGATGTACAGGCAGTTATAAATTCTCAAATATTGGCTTTGGTACGCCCCCAACTAATCACGTTGCTTTTTCGGAAAAAGCAGTGATCTGTGGATCAGATTCCGCTATTTTTCATTCAAAAGCTAATCTTGCTAACAGCTATTTATGGATATTTGGAGATGGCACCTCAACAACGGTTA
>JBDTJV010000006.1:0-2719 GCA_039935675.1 Ginsengibacter sp.
CTGTGGATCATAAATTTTTACTACCTCCATCCCTGCATTCAGCAAAGTAACTTTCATATCTAAATCTGCCCCTTCATTATCAGGACCTACCGAAAATGGAGTCGCATCTACGTGCAGTACGCCACTGCTCGGAATAGTTATTTTAAATGCATCCTTATCAGTATTTGTCGTAATGATGCCATCCTCCGAAAACTCGTTATTGGTGATATTCAATATGGTCGGATTTACTGCCGGATCATCGCTGTGATCATCTACCCGGTATGAAAAACCATTTCTGGTCGTTATGATCGAAAGATTGTCCTGGTCAGATGTGCAGCTGGCAGGAGTGGGGCCGTTATTCCAACCGGATAAATTCCGGTAATAACTGTTTCCCATAACCGGAGCCCAGCTTGTCTCGCCAATCCCGTTTCCATCATTATAAGTAGAAACCAAGGTGCAGGTTCCGTTGTATTTTGCCTGGTGTGACAATCCCACAGTATGGCCGCTTTCATGAGTGCAACACTCAGCAATCATTTTAGGACTGTTCGCCAGCCTGTCTGCAAAAACAAATCCGGGTGTATCATCGCCCCAAATAAATGAGCCTGTAAAAGAAACACCTCCAACACCAGGATACCAATCACTGGTAGTTGTAATAATGATCCTGATTCTTTGCGATAAAGGTGCGGCAAGAAAAACAGTTGAATCTGTAGTTATATTTATATTAAATGGACGGTAATCTTCAGAAACACGATTAAAGATTTCATTAACCTGGTTGTCTGTTAAGACAGCAGGTGCACAATACAGTGTGTTACCGCCATTCCAGGCAGTTGCTGAAACTGTTTGCCCGTCGAAGTCAAGAAAAATGGTAGCTTTTGCTGAAGGGAAACTGCTCAATTTGGGTAATGAATATGTTTTGGAAGATGCAATTAGTAATAGGTTTAAAATAATAAGTAAGAATTTTTTCATGCGCTGGATTTTTAGTTTTGCCGCGTTTAGAATAGCGGTTTTTAGTATTAATAATCCTCTATTAGTGCATCAGTTTTAATTTTATTCATTGCATACGAACCATCGTTATCTTTCCTCAATTCAAATCCGTCAGCATATTTTTCATTAATAATATGGCCAACATAAGAGATGGTTTTATCCTCATTTATCCTTCTTGAAATAGCCAGTAAAGTATTATTTAAGTCCGGTGATTTTACGACGATGCTTTGCAGGTTTTCATATTTTTTGACAGAAGAAGTAACAATGCCATAAAAAGAAAAATTCCCAAAATTGATTTTTACTTTTCCGCCTTCTTCTGTTGAAAATGCTTTTTCAAGTTCGCTTACATTGGCTGGTAATCTCTCAGCGTATTTATTAAAATAATTCTGACGGTTAGAAGTGAGTATTTGTGCGTGGATCGAATATGAAACCATGATCGCGATGGCCAGGATTGCCATTTTAGTGATGATTTTCATAGGTTTAGCGTTTTATAATTTTGAACAGGAATAAAACGACTATACTCTTATATTATTTTACAGGCCTTCAAAAAAAATGGCTAATGAATAAATAAGAGGGAAAGTACCCGAAAAAAAAGTATTAATACTGGCCGGTGCTTAGTAAAACCAACGTGCAGGCGTATTGTGGAATGATGTTTTTTTCTTTAGCGAGCGTAGCTAGTTCGGGGTTTTCAGCGCCTGGGTTAAAAATGATCCGTTTTGGTTTCAAAGAAAAGATATATTCATAATAAGGCTTTTGATTATTGGAATTTAAATAAAGAGTAACGGTATCCAAATTTTCGATTGGTTTTTCTTCAGATTCAATTTCAATGTCATCTACTTTGCCGGTATGTTTTCCAATGGCAATTACTTCGTGACCTTTCGACCGAAGTTGGTTTATTGCGAGATAACTATAACGTGACGGATTGGAACTGGCGCCTAATACTAATGTTTTTTTATTTGTCATACCGTGTCATTTAAAAACCTGGATCTCAATTCAGGAGTTGGAACCATGCAAACTTCTTTTTTGCCAAACCAACGATACCTGTTCTTTGCGATCCAATTATAAATTCCATCCCTTATAAATTTAGGGACAATAATAAATCCATACATTAATGGCCAAAGGCCGTTCATATATTTACAAACTCTTAAAGCTGCTGTCGACCTGGTATATAATTTTTCTTTTTCTACAAAAACAAAGGAACGCAAATCGGGGTCCTGGAAATTATTTTCTTTTAAGATGTTTTGACCTGTCTCGCTTTGTAAAGTGCTAAACTTTAAGGCGGCACTTTTATCTCTTTTGATCACAAAATTTACAATGCCATTGCAAAAATTGCAAACACCATCAAATAATATAATTGGCTGACCGGGCATTATGCAAAATTACTAAAACTCTTTCCCATGTGTTGATTTGATCAATTGACGTATGAGAAAGGGGACTCGTTTTATGATTTTGATAAATAAATTCGTCAGTTGTTCTTTGCCAAAAAAATATTGTATGATCCTACCGGTTCTCAGTTGCTTTGCGAAACTTCTATTCCATTCTTTCGAGTATTCGATTTCCATTTTTTGACGAATGATTTTGTCTTGTAAAAACAAATCCATTTTTTCAAATGCGATTTTCGCGGAATGAAAAGCAATGCTCATGCCATTGCCACAAAGAGGCGTAATCAAACCGGCGGCATCTCCCAACATTAAAATATGATTTTCAACGGGATATTTTTTATCAAAACTGATTTGAGAAATCGTGATTGGCTCTT
>JBDTJV010000007.1:0-2719 GCA_039935675.1 Ginsengibacter sp.
CTGTGGATCATAAATTTTTACTACCTCCATCCCTGCATTCAGCAAAGTAACTTTCATATCTAAATCTGCCCCTTCATTATCAGGACCTACCGAAAATGGAGTCGCATCTACGTGCAGTACGCCACTGGTCGGAATAGTTATTTTAAATGCATCCTTATCAGTATTTGTCGTAATGATGCCATCCTCCGAAAACTGGTTATTGGTGATATTCAATATGGTCGGATTTACTGCCGGATCATCGCTGTGATCATCTACCCGGTATGAAAAACCATTTCTGGTTGTTATGATCGAAAGATTGTCTTGGTCAGATGTGCAGCTGGCAGGAGTGGGGCCGTTATTCCAACCGGATAAATTCCGGTAATAGCTTTTGCCCATAACCGGTGCCCAACTTGTCTCGCCAATTCCACTTCCATCATTATAAGTGGAAACTAAGTTGCAGGTTCCGTTGTATTTTGCCTGGTGGGATAATCCAACAGTGTGCCCGCTTTCATGAGTGCAACATTCAGCGATCATTTTTGGACTATTCGCCAGCCGGTCCGCAAAAACAAATCCTGGTGTATCATCGCCCCAAATAAATGAGCCGGTAAATGAAACACCACCAACTCCGGGATACCAATCACTGGTAGTTGTAATAATGATCCTGATCCTTTGCGATAAAGGCGCGGCAAGAAAAACAGTTGAATCTGTAGTTATATTAATATTGAACGGACGATAATCTTCAGAAACACGGTTAAATATTTCATTAACCTGGCTGTCCGTTAAAATTGCAGGTGCACAATAAAGCGTATTTCCGCCATTCCAGGCAGTCGCTGAAACTGTTTGCCCGTCGAAGTCAAGAAAAATAGTGGCTTTTGCTGAAGGAAAACTGCTCAATTTGGGTAATGAATATGTTTTGGAAAAAGCTATTAGTAATAAGTTTAAAATAATAAGTACAAATCTTTTCATGCGCTGGATTTTTAGTTTTTGCCGCTTTTCTGGGACGGTATTAGTCATTAATAATCCTCTATTAGTGCATCAGTTCTAATTTTATTCATTGCATACGAACCATCGTTATCTTTCCTCAATTCAAATCCGTCAGCATATTTTTCATTAATAATATGCCCAACATAAGAGATCGTTTTATCCTCATTTATCTTCCTGGAAATAGCGAGTAAAGTATTGTTTAAGTCTGGAGATTTTACGACGATGCTTTGCAGATTTTCATATTTTTTTACTGAAGAAGTAACAATTCCAAAAAAGGAAAAATTCCCAAAATTGATTTTTACTTTTCCGCCCTCTGCTGTTGAAAATGCTTTTTCCAGTTCACTTACATTAGCGGGCAATCTCTCAGCGTATTTATTAAAATAATTCTGTCGGTTAGAAGTTTTTATTTGTGCGATACTTGAAAATGAAACCAGGATGCAGATGGCAAGTGTTGCCATTTTGATGATGATTTTCATAGGTGTAGCGTTTTATAATTGTGAACAGGAATAAAACGACTATCCTTTTAAATTATTTTATTGGCCTTCAAAAAAAATGGTGAATGAATAAATAAGAGGGAAAGTACCCGAAAAACAAGTATTAATACTGGCCGGTGCTTAGTAAAACCAACGTGCAGGCATTCTGAGGAGTGATGTTTTTTTCTTTGGCGAGACTAACAAGTTCCGGGTTTTCAGCTCCGGGGTTAAAAATGATCCGCTTTGGTTTCAAAGAAAAGATATAATCATAATAAGGCTTTTGATTATTGGCATTTAAATAAAGAGTAACGGTATCCAAATTTTCGATTGGTTTTTCTTCAGATTCTATTTCAACGTCATCTACTTTGCCGGTATGTTTTCCAATGGCAATTACTTCGTGACCTTTCGAACGAAGTTGGTTTATTGCGAGATAACTATAACGGGCCGGATTAGAGCTGGCGCCCAATACCAACGTTTTTTTATTTGTCATATCGTATCAATTAAAAACCTGGATCTCAATTCAGGAGTTGGAACCATGCAAACTTCTTTTTTGCCAAACCATCGATACCTGTTCTTTGCGATCCAATTATACATTCCATCCCTTATAAATTTAGGGACAATAATAAAGCCATACATTAATGGCCAAAGACCGTTCATATATTTACAAACTCTTAAAGCTGCTGTCGACCTGGTGTATAATTTTCCTTTTTCAACAAAAACAAAGGAACGCAGATCGGGGTCCTGGAAATTATTTTCATTTAAGATGTTTTGACCTATCTCGCTTTGTAAAGTGCTAAATTTTAAGGCAGCACTTTTATCTCTTTTGATCACAAAATTCACAATGCCATTGCAAAAATTGCAAATACCATCAAATAATATAATTGGCTGTCCAGACATAATGGAAAATTACTAAAACTCTTTCCCATGAGTTGATTTGATCAATTGACGTATGAGAAAGGGGAATTGTTTTATGATGTTGATAAATAGATTGGTGAGTTTTTCTTTGCCAAAAAAATATTGAATGATCCTTCCGGTTCTCAATTGCTTTTCGAAATTTCTATTCCATTCTTTCGAGTATTCGATTTCCATTTTTTGACGACTGATTTTGTCTTGTAAAAACAAATCCATTTTTTCGAATGCGATTTTCGCAGAATGGAAAGCAATGCTCATGCCATTGCCACAAAGAGGCGTAATCAAACCGGCGGCATCTCCCAACATTAAAATATGATTTTCAACGGGATATTTTTTATCAAAACTGATTTGAGAAATCGTGATTGGCTCTT
>JBDTJV010000008.1:0-8208 GCA_039935675.1 Ginsengibacter sp.
TTTTATAAAAAATTTCAGAATGTTCTCCGGCATGTTTTCCATCATCTCTTCCAATTCCATAATAATCGTAATCCGGGAGTTTACTGCTAAGATCTTGTATTTGGTGGTACAAAACTTCCTGCGTTCCGAAGATATCAAAATCATGAAATTTTATCAAGGCAGTAATAACAGGATAGCGTTGTTTCCACCCATTTCCACGAGTGGAATCTTCACTATTGTTGTCATTCCGCATATTGTAAGTGGCTACATTTATCATTTGAGCCTTGGTATAAAATATAGAACACGATAGTAAAGCAACAAATAACAGCTTTTTTAATTTCATCAAGTTTTAATTTAAAATAGTTCAAATTCAATTTATGAGATAATTGTTGGCATTGATTTAAAAGAGATCCCAAACAATATTTTTTTATGGCAAGAATAGTAATTTACTATTACCAATTTTGATCTAGACATTAAAAAAAGAATTCTATTTCAATGATAAATTTGGAATCTGATAAAAACGCTTTGTAAAAGTGTTTATAAAAATTGCGTTTTCTCAGAATTTATTATTTAATTAAACTTTCAGTAAACAAATTCTACGGGATTCCTTAATGTTTGCGTTTGGTCATTTACATTTTGAAAGTTCATTGATTTACAATTATAGTGCTACTATTTTCTTTAAGTAATCGTTATTGCTAAATTCCTTTTTTTTCTGAAATATTTTCAATTTAATTACTTTTATTTACGAAATCTTTTTCGCGAATTATAAGAGATTTCATTTTCATTTATCCAAAATAAAAATATCGTTTATTTGTTTCTTTACTATACGGTTAAGAAAACACAAGGATTCAATTGTAATTTGCCTGCCTTTGATTAGCTTTAGCAGGCATTATTTAAAATAATAAAACGGGAGCCTGGCAATGAGAAAAATAAACATGAAAGAACTTGCAAAAGTTTTAAAAGTCTCTGTAGCAACAGTTTCAAAAGCACTCAGTGATAGTCATGAAATAAGCGATTCAACAAAGAAAAAAGTACTAGAAGCCGCTAAACGCTTTAACTATACTCTTAATCCTTACGCCAGCAGTCTTAGAAATAAAAAAAGTAAGACAATCGCGGTTGTACTCCCGGAGGTTGCAGACAATTTTTTTTCATTGGCAATAAATGGTATCCAATCCGTAGCGGAAAAAAAAGGTTATCATGTTCTTATTTACCTTTCCCACGAAAAGTTTATTAATGAAAAATCAATTCTTGCGAACTGCTGTAGTGGCCGTGTAGATGGTGTTTTGATATCTGTTAGCAGTGAAACAACGGACGCGGATCATGTATTGAAACTGTACAGGCAAAATATACCAATAGTCTTTTTTGACCGCGAAGTCGAAGGTCTGCATCTTGCAAAAGTAATTACCAACGACTATGAATGCGGCTACCAGTCTGCCACTCATTTGATCAATAATGGTTGCAAAAAACCTGTTTTCCTTTCAATTTCATCAAGCCTTGCTATTTGCAATAACAGGGCAAATGGCTTTAAAGCGGCTTTAAAAGATAAAAAAATACACCGTGCTCAAAAAGCAATTATAGAATGCGGTGGATCAGAAGAAAAGATTTATTCGCAAATAAAAAAATTACTTACCAGCCCGGAAAAACCCGACGGTATTGTTGCTTCTGTTGAAAGGCTAGCCGTTTCTGTTTATCTCGTTAGTCACCAAATGAATATTTCAATTCCAAAAGACCTAAAAGTTGTCGTCTTTTCCACTTTGGATACTGCTCCCATCCTAAATCCGCCACTGACTGCTATTGTTCAACCTGCGTTCGATATTGGTAAAACTGCCGCAGAGCTGCTTTTCAAAGGAATTGAAAAAAATAAATACAAATTGGCTGACGAAAAAATAATTCTGCCTTCGGTTCTTATCGAAAGAAGATCTTCTCAAATGTTGTAGAGGATTTTCAAAAATTATTCTCAATGCATTAGCCAATCCTCTAAAAAGATTTTTAGTGAATGAATTTATAAATTATAAATTGCGACCTTTTACTGCCTGATAAATTAAGTTTGATATGAGACTTCACATTGCAGACTACCTGATCATAATTGTCTATTTTCTTTTTGTATTAGGAGTTGGATTTTTAATAAAAAAGAGAATTAAATCAAGTAGTGACTTTTTAACCAGCGGAAGAAACATCCCACTTTGGATAACAAGCCTTGCGTTTATTTCCGCCAACCTGGGTGCACAGGAAGTGTTAGGCATGGTGGCATCGGGCGCTAAATATGGGATTATGACGGTTCATTTTTATTGGGTCGGTGCCATATTTGCCATGATTTTCCTCGGTGTTTTTATGATGCCCTTTTATTATGGAAGTCGTGCGAGAAGCGTACCTGAATTTTTAAAATTACGTTTCGATGAAAAGACACGGGGATTAAATGCCATTTCGTTTGCAGTAATGACCATTTTTTCTTCAGGCATTTCTTTATATGCATTGGCAAAATTGCTGGAGGTTATTTTGCATTGGGATTTTGATGTGTCGATCTGGCTGGCCGCGAGCATTGTAATGATCTACACTTTTCTCGGAGGCTTAACGAGTGCGGTATATAATGAGGTTTTACAATTTTTCCTGATCGTCCTGGGACTTTCGCCCCTCGTTATTGTGGCCTTGCATGATGCCGGTGGATGGTCAAATATTAAAGAAGTGTTGCAACCTGAAATGACACACGCATGGAAATATATGGGCCACGCTGATTCGAACCCGATGGGAATAAATTTCATGTCTCTTATTTTTGGTTTAGGCTTTGTAATGTCGTTTGGATATTGGTGTACCGATTTCCTGGTGGTACAAAGAGCCATGATGGCAAAAAATATGAATGCAGCTCAACGTACGCCTATCATCGCAGCCATTCCGAAAATGTTTATGCCACTGATCGTGGTATTACCCGGAGTGATTGCCATTGCGCTTTTGCAACCTGCGTTGGCATCTAAAGGTTTCAGCATTCCTTCTGATGGCAAGGGCGGCATTGATTATACGATGACATTGCCTGCACTTATTTCGCATTATTATCCTACCGGATTATTGGGTGTGGGTATCACAGCGCTTATTGCTTCCTTCATGAGTGGGATGGCAGGAAATGTAACGGCATTTAATTCTGTATTTACTTTTGATATTTACCAGTCCTATTTTGTGAAACACAAGTCAGACAGGCATTATCTTATTGTAGGAAAAATGGTAACCGTTGCGGGAATACTTTTATCAATTATCACTGCTTACATCGCTAAAAGCTTTAATAACATTAATGACTTTCTGCAATTGGTTTTCAGCTTTGTAAATGGACCGCTGTTCGCTACTTTTTTGCTGGGAATGTTTTGGAAAAGAACCACATCGAATGGAGCTTTCTGTGGACTGCTTGCGGGAACAATTGCCGCAGCGCTCACTCACGGACTTACACTTGCCGAGGGGAAAGGTGGATGGATCTATCCGTTATACGAGATTCATAGTGGAATGGGACAGGCATTTATTGTCGCTTCTGTTTCATGGATCGTCAATTTTTGTACTACGATTATTGTCAGTTTATTTACCAAACCTAAGCCGGATAATGAATTGGTGGGGCTGGTATATTCTTTAACTGTGAAGCCATCTTATCACCAGGATAAATGGTACCTTAGGGTGGTGCCGTTGGGACTAATATTAATAGTGATTACTATTATTCTTAACATTATTTTCTTTTAAATAAAATTCAAGATGTATAAAAAATTAAATAACCTTGGTTTTGTAATTGGAATTTTCTTTACAATTATTTCTCTTATACTTCTGATTGGAGCTTTATTATCTGATGCACTTGATAATATATTAGATTATTATACGGGTTTTACATTCCTCATATTCGGATTTTGCATGGCATTTTTTAATAGAAAATAATTTAAAAAAATGCTAACGGGAATGGATACACGAAAATATTTTGGGTAAATGCAAATTGATCAAAAGTTAAAATAAATCAGCAGCCAAGATTTCTAAAAATCTGGTAAGACTTATTCTACTTGATTGTATTAATACAATTTTAATCCAGGGGAAATTTAAAAGATCTCTAAGCTTCTTTTACTCCTTCTACTAAAACAGTTGTCTTATTATCCATCACTTCTACGAAACCTCCACGAATGGAATATTGAGTGGTGGCGCTCTTATCCTTGAGTATTTTTAATTTCCCGGTTTTCAAAGCGCTTACAATTGGAGCATGTTTTTCCAAAACTTCAAACATGCCACTAATTCCCGGGAGCTGAACTCCATATACGTCCCCGCTAAAAATTGTTTTTTCCGGAGTTAAGATTTCTAATATCATACATTGATGTGATAATGTGCTAATCTGCTAATTAGCGAATTAAGAATTGGCGGCTTCCATCATTTTTTTACCTTTTGCTATCGCATCATCCAGGTTTCCTACCAGGTTGAAGGCTGCTTCAGGATATTCATCTACTTCTCCGTCCATGATGGCGTTAAATCCACGAATCGTATCTTCAATAGAAACCAACACCCCTTGCAATCCTGTGAATTGTTCCGCAACATGGAAAGGTTGGGAAAGGAAACGTTGAACACGACGAGCACGGCTCACGATTAATTTATCTTCATCACTCAATTCATCCAAACCGAGAATAGCAATAATATCTTGTAATTCTTTATATCGTTGTAAGGTTAATTTTACTCTGTTGGCACAATCATAATGCTCTGCACCAACAATTGCAGGAGAAAGAATTCTTGACGTAGAATCCAATGGATCAACAGCAGGATAAATTCCAAGATCAGCAATTTTTCTACTCAATACAGTCGTAGCATCCAGGTGAGCAAACGTAGTTGCAGGTGCCGGATCAGTAAGGTCATCTGCGGGAACATAAACCGCCTGGACAGAAGTAATTGATCCGTTTTTTGTAGAAGTAATTCTTTCCTGCATCAGTCCCATCTCAGTTGCTAAAGTTGGCTGGTATCCAACTGCCGATGGCATCCTTCCCAGCAATGCAGACACTTCCGATCCAGCCTGTGTGAAACGAAAGATATTGTCGACAAAGAACAAAATATCTTTTCCACGTCCTGTTCCATCACCATCACGGAAATATTCAGCAACAGTTAACCCGCTCAAAGCAACACGCGCCCTCGCTCCGGGAGGTTCGTTCATCTGTCCGAAAACAAAAGTTGCTTTTGACTCTTTTAAAGTTTCCATATTTACAGAATCAAGATCCCATCCGCCTTCTTCCATACTATGAATAAACTTATCACCATATTTCATGATACCTGCTTCGATCATTTCGCGCATCAGATCATTTCCTTCGCGTGTCCTCTCTCCCACCCCGGCAAATACAGACAAACCGCTGTAAGCCTTTGCAATATTGTTGATCAATTCCTGGATCAAAACTGTTTTTCCAACTCCAGCTCCACCGAATAATCCAATTTTTCCGCCCTTGGCATAAGGTTCAATAAGATCAATTACTTTGATACCAGTAAATAAAATTTCTGTAGCCGTACTTAAATTTTCAAATAATGGTGGTTTATTATGGATCGGGCGACCATTCTTTTTGCTTACCTGTGGCAAACCATCAATTGCATCACCAGTTACGTTAAACAAACGGCCATTTATCGCATCTCCAGTTGGCATTAATATAGGCATTCCTGTATCTATTACATCCATCCCGCGTCTCAAACCTTCAGTTCCATCCATGGCGATAGTACGAACACTATCTTCCCCCAAATGCTGCTGAACTTCCAGAACAAGTTTGTCTCCATTATCACGGGTTAATTCAAGCGCATTAAAGATTTGAGGAAGGCTATTGTCCTCAAAATGAACATCCACTACCGCGCCAATAATTTGTTTTATTTTGCCCTTATTTGCCATAAATAATTATTAAAATGTCTTTATTTGAATTTGGCGGCAAAGGTAAGATGAACGAGGCAAAAAGTCAACATCAGGAAAAGTTTTATTTCAACTATTTAGTGAAAATTATTCAAAGGAAAAGCAAAAACTACCTTATTTGCTTATTTACTGTAGCCAAAGTCTATTTACCGGTTATTAAATACGACTAATTGCCAGTTTATTGATCACTTTTACTAAAATCATTTTTCTGCTTATACATGAATATTGTCCGCAATTCCATTTAGTTCCATATTCCTCTTCGTCGCTGTTTTACTTCATTTGGTCTCATTTTATTGAATAAAAAAGGTGAATTTGTCTAAGTTTGGATACTTTCTAAAAAAGGGAACAAATATATAATGGAAAAAGCCTGGTATTCGAAAAAATGGATGACCGTTCTGATTCATGCTGTCGCATGGATAGTACTATTTTCATTGCCGGTAATATTGCGCCAGGCGCATAATCCCAATGAAACCAATATACCAAAGGAGCAGAATCCCAATGCAATGTTTATAATTACTCTCCTGAACGAGGCTTTGCTGATCGTTCTTTTTTATCTGAATTCATTAGTGCTCATTCCCCGGTTATTATATAAAAAGAAATATCCCCTTTATGCTTTGGCGATCATTCTTTATTATGTGTTTTATGTAGTGGCATTATGGTCTCTTTGGAAGACTTTTACCCAAATGCACATGTCATTTGAAGGTCATGTTATAGCCAGCATTTTTATTTTACTTTTTATCCTTGCCTGCAGCACGGCTTATAAAACGATAGGTGATAAATTTACCCAGGACAGGCTGGCAAAAGAAAAAGAAACTGAACATCTTAAGACAGAATTATCTTTATTGAGATCACAGGCAAGTCCGCATTTTATGTTCAATGTGTTGAATAATATGGTAGCGCTCGCCCGCAAACAATCAGCAGAGCTGGAACCATCACTCATCAAATTTTCTTCTTTAATGCGATATATGTTGTACGAAACCGACGAAGAAAAAGTTTTACTGGAAAATGAAGAAGAATATCTTCAAAGCTACATAGACCTCCAGCAGCAAAGATTGAGTAAAAAGGTGATAGTAACTGTCAATATGTGCAAGGGTGACAGGCATTATGAAATATACCCTATGCTGCTAATTCCTTTTGTAGAAAATGCTTTCAAGCATGGAACCGGTTTTGTACAAAACCCACATATTGATATTGAATTAAAGGCAAAGGATAATATTCTTTATTTTAGCGTAAGCAATAGTTACGATCCTGGCTTGCAACAAATAAAAGATAAAGCAAGTGGTATAGGACTGGCAAATGTGCGAAGAAGACTTGATCTGTTACACCCGGGAAATTATAGCCTTACTATTACAAAAGAAAACAACTTGTTCAAAGTAATGCTTCAAATAAATCTTCAAAAATGATACGTTGCCTAGCAGTAGATGATGAGCCTTTAGCGTTGGAATTATTGGAAGACAATATTAGTAAAGTGCCGTTTTTACAATTGGCTGCAGCATGCGATAACGTAATGGATGCGATGAAAGTGATGCAAAATGAGAAGGTTGACCTGATATTTTTAGATATTCAAATGCCCGGACTTACTGGTCTTCAGTTCATTGAAAGCATGACCGAAAAGCCAATGATTATCCTGATAACGGCATATAAACAATATGCGCTAGAAGGTTATAACCTTGACGTGCTGGATTACCTCGTAAAACCAGTATCGCTGGATCGTTTCATAAAAGCTTGTAATAAAGCCAACCAGTTGTTTGAATTAAAATCAGGCCGAAAAAAGAGTGACCCTTCCATAATACCGGAATATATTTTTGTAAATGCCGATTACAAATTGGTCAAAATAACATTAGCTGATATCATATATATTGAAGGCTTAAAAGATTACATCAAGATCCACCTCAAAAGCACTCCAAACCCGGTTGTGACCCGCATGCCTGTCAAAACCATCGAAGAACAGTTACCCGAGAACCGTTTTATTCGGATCCATAAATCCTATATTGTTTCCATTTCATTTATTAGTTCCATCCGGAAATCAAGTGTATATATTGATTCCCTGGAACTTCCTCTCGGAGATACTTACCGCGACGCAGTTTCGGCACTTACTGGCAATTTGTAAGACCTGAATTCCTCTTGTATAATTTCCTTTCTGTCTTTCATCGTAAAATTATATTGCTTTTTAATGACCAGATAGAGCTTTACGATTGAACTTTTTGCCATTCCTCCATGTGACCTCCGGCAATCATGTGCGTTTCGTCGCAACATTTTAACCACTCGTCTCATTTGCACTAAAAATTATTTTGCCCCGAATTAGCTTTGCGGTCTAATTAATCAAAAATGAAAAAAATAATTTTAGC
>JBDTJV010000009.1:0-2537 GCA_039935675.1 Ginsengibacter sp.
AAATGATATTTAGCAATCAGTCTTTCAGATTGCGTTCCTTTTCCGCTGCCCGGAGGGCCAAATAAAATAAGATTAAACATTTCTTTTTAAAATCCTTGTGAAGTTCAAATATAATGGATGAATTTGAAAATGAATCAATCACTTAAAAATCCGGCACAATTTAGCATAATCACAATGAGGGATTTTGTAATTTTACGGTAATCATTTTGATAAAAATTAAATAATAATAATATGGCAAGTGATAACAATAAGACCGGATTTTTGAAGGAAAACGAAGATCCAATGGAAGTAAAAAATGAAGATTATAAAAAAGTATTACCCGAAAACGTTTATCATATAGCCCGCGAAAAGGGCACAGAAAGGCCTGGAAGCGGGAAATATTATCAACATAATGAGGTGGGAACTTATTATTGTGCGGTTTGTGGCAACCCGCTTTTCAGAAGTAATGGAAAATTTAATAGCAGCTGCGGCTGGCCAAGTTTTTTTGAGCCGATAAAAAAGGAAAGCCTGATCTATTTACCTGATAATACTTTTGGAATGAAGCGTACGGAAGTCGAATGTGGAAAATGTCATTCACACCTGGGACACGTATTTGAAGATGGTCCGCCACCTGGCGGTTTGCGTTATTGTATTAATTCGCTGGTCCTCGAATTTGATAAAAATGAGGAATAATTTATTTTGAAATCTAAAAAAAGGTAATTCAGAGGGCTGAATTACCTTTTTTCATTTTTAAGATTTTCCTGTAAATGCCCTTCTTAGTAAGGCAATAATAAATGTAAATATGGCGGAGCCTATAATCGCCCATATAATTGGAAAAGGTTTTCCTTCAATATTTACCGTGAAGAAATCTGGCAAACCTAATTTTGCTGCGAGCCACAAACCGATATAAGCGCCAATAAATCCAACAACGATAGATACCAGGCATCCGCCTACATCATATCCTGCCAGGGATTGTCCAATACCTCCGCATATAGCGGCGATCAATAAAAGTATGAGAAAACCAATAAGTGTCATGATTGATAAATTTTACTGAAAATAGGATTTTTCTTATTTAGGTTAAAAAAAATCTTCCATTTCACGAGTGTATTTCTACGGAGATCCATTTATTCTCATAAAAAAATTCAAAATTTAATTTTCAGGTGTCATCTTTGCTTTAATTAATTCCAAAGTATTTTTAAAGTATGATGAACATTAAACCGGTAGAGAAAAATGTGATCTCCAAAAAACTGGACACTCTTTTCATTGATCTCTATTCTGCGGCTCAATTTATAATCCGTTTTTTTAAAGAACTTTTTAAACCACCTTATGAGGTAAAAGAAGTTATCAAACAGTGTTACGAGGTGGGTTATAAATCGTTGTTTTTAATTTCGCTGACCGGTTTTATTACCGGCCTCGTTTTTACCAAACAATCCAGGCCATCTTTGTCAACCTTCGGGGCTACTTCGTGGTTGCCGAGCCTGGTGGCTATAGCTATTATTCGTGCTTTGGCACCTTTGGTAACCGCGCTCATTTGCGCCGGCAAGGTTGGTTCCAATATTGCAGCAGAGTTAGGATCAATGAAAGTAACTGAGCAGATTGATGCAATGGAAGTGTCAGCGGTTAATCCCTTTAAATTTTTAGTGGTTAGCCGCGTTTTAGCTACCACTATTATGATTCCGTTACTGATGTGCTATACCGGTTTTGTAGCTATGATGGGCGCTTATATTAATGTTCATCAAAATGAGATGACGAGCTTTGTGACTTTTTTCCAACAGGCATTTGAGAAAATTTCTTTCCTGGATATTTTTGCTTCATTAATAAAAGGTTTCGTTTATGGATTTACAATAGGAATTGTAGGCTGCTATAAAGGATTTTATGCAAGTAACGGGACTGAAGGTGTAGGCAAGGCAGCAAATTCATCAGTGGTTCTTTCTATGTTTTTAATTTTTATAGAAGAAATTCTGATTGTACAAATAACAAATAGTATAAGATAGTGATAGAAGCAGATATTGAAAAAATGGACGATAATGGAATCATGATTTCAATAAAAGATCTTTACAAATCTTTTGGAGAAAATGAAGTATTGCGCGGAGTGAATTTAATTGTCCATAATAAGGAAAATGTGGTTGTTTTGGGCAGATCCGGAACCGGTAAATCTGTGCTCATAAAAATTGTTTGCGGATTATTGAAACCAGACCGTGGAGAAGTGAATGTATTAGGAAAAGAGGTGGAATTATTAAAGGATAAAGAATTGCAGCAATTGAGGCTGGAGATTGGATTTTCTTTTCAGAACAGTGCTTTATATGATAGTATGACTGTAAGAGAAAACCTGGCTTTTCCTTTAGTCAGACATTCAAAAAATTTAACCAGGAAAGAAAGAGCGCAGCTTATTGAGAAGGTTTTGGATGATGTCGGATTATTGCAAACCATAAACCAGATGCCCTCTGAATTATCTGGGGGGCAAAGAAAAAGGATCGGTATTGCGCGTACGTTAATTCTAAGGCCGAAAATAATGTTGTACGACGAACCAACTTCGGGACTGGATCCGATTACCTGTA
>JBDTJV010000010.1:0-3469 GCA_039935675.1 Ginsengibacter sp.
TTCTAAACCAGGAGTATCCATCATTACTTTCAAGGATGCTCTTCCAATTCTTCCAAATCCATTTATTGCTATCTTTTTCATAATATAAAAATTACTTGTTTTTAAGATTTTTATCCTGAAAAAGAAAAATCACAGAAAATAAAACAAGATCAGCTTATGCCATTTGTTTCTTCTTTTTGGAATCAATTGCTTTTATCAGAGAATCATAGGCTTTATTAAATTTCTGTACGCCTTCATCTTCTAATTTTTGGGTGATCTCATCTATGTTGATCCCATTTTCTTTTAATTTTTCTAATTCCTGGGTAGATTTCATCAGGTTATGTTCCAATTCAGCTTTTGCTACCCCATGGTCTCTGAACGCATCAATAGTTTCCATCGGAAGTGTATTAATAGTATCAGGCCCAATCAATGCTTCCACATATTTTACATCGCTGAAAGATGGATCTTTAGAACTGGTGCTTGCCCACAAAACCTTTTGAACCTTAGCGCCTTTCTTTTCGAGCTCACGAAAACGATCGCTGAAAAATACCTCTTTGTAAATATGGTAGGCTTCTTTTGCAGAATCAATCGCTACTTCTCCAACCAGTTTATCAAGCTTTTTTTCTTTCAGCATCGGATCAACCATTACGTCAATCCTGCTAAGGAAAAAGCTGGCGACTGAAGCAACGTGGTCAATTGGTTGGTTATTTTTTACACGCTCTTCCAGGCCAGAAATATACGCTTCAGTTACTTCGCGATAACGAGGTAAACCGAATAATAAAGTAACATTAATATTGATGCCTTCGCTGATGCAATGCTGTATAGCTTTCAGACCTTCTTTTGTTCCGGGAATTTTGATCATTACGTTTTTGCGGTCCACTGATTTCCATAATTCTTTTGCCTGCTTAATGGTTCCATCAGTATCATTGGCTAAATGTGGAGAAACTTCCAGGCTTACAAAACCATCAGTTCCCTTTGCTTTATCATAAACTGGTTTTAAAATATCTGCGGCCCGGCGAATATCATTTACGGCAAAACCAAAAAATATTTCTTCGTTGCTTTTGTTTTCACCAGCTAATTTCCTAATATCTTCATCATAATCTGCACTGCTGTCAACTGCTTTTTCAAAAATGGAAGGATTAGAAGTTATTCCTGCTAATCCATCTTCATCGATCAGTTTTTGCAGCTTGCCGCTATTCATCAAATCGCGGTCAAAAAAATCCAGCCAAATGCTTTGGCCCAAATCATGAATGCTTTTTACATTGTTCATTTTAATAGTTTTTTTTAAATTCTGGAATATCCTAAAACTTAAAGGATATGCCATCATCGTTTTTAGAAAATATAAATCGTACTTAAAAGTTGGTTTACTGATAACTAGTAATCTTTTTTAAGAAGATACAAATTTACAAATTCTTTATTTATTTTTTTCATGCTTAATTATCCAGACTTTTTCTATTTAGCCTCAACAGCATCCCAAAAACTTTTCCCATTTCTTTTTTCCTTATTTAAATAATGCAGGCTTGCACGGAATTCGCTCATTACAGGAATTACCATGCTCAAAGAAAGAATAGCAGATGCAAGGCATAGTGTACACCAGGTGTGCAAAATAACGGGTTGAAGTATGATTAATAGAATGCTTACCAATCCCATCATCGCTACAAGAAGAGAGTATAATATTACGGCCCATGGTTTTGTTTTCCATCGGACACCATCGCCTATCGAAACTAAAATGATATCACATAGATATCCAAAAGCACCGATAAGCCCGTCCGGAATAGGAAGTGATTTCGAAAAAGAAGATTTGACAACCGCGTTTGTTCCATTGCCGAAAAATGGTTCCCAAACTGTTGGGAACACATGCATTTGATATAATCCTAAATATAAGGCAATGAGAAAACCAGCTATTGCCATAAACAACAGAGGCGTTCTTTTTCTCCATGCGGACGGGTTAGAAGTACGACCCCATGGAATGTTATCATTCGAATTCATTTAGTGTTTTTCATTTTTTTAAAATTGGAATATGGTAATTTTTATTTTCCCAATGATTGGCTTTTTTCCAGAAAAAAGTAAATTGAATTTCTTCAGAACCTGCTTTTTTTAAATCAATATCAGCCACATAAATTCCTAATTTTGTATCCATTGTTTCAATGTCTTTGCTGGTTTTCCAATTGTCAACTGTCCAATGAACTAGAGCATCCGCCATCACTTCAATGCGAAGATTTTTTCCCTTCGGAATATTTTTGCAGTGCCATGAAAAACGCCAAACCTCAAATGAAGATGTTGATTTCTTATTGATATAACGGTCTCTTGCATGTAGGGACATGTCAAATATTTTCTTCTCTTTAATAGAGTAGCAAAGCTTAATATATTCTGAATGCGCCCAAACTAATGGCATCGCAGAACCGGAATGTTTGCCAAAAAATAATTCTTTTTCCGGAATATCATCTGTGTCCCAAATTTGCTCAGATAGCAAACCATTATTGGCAAATTTATCCATTGATTTTAAAATCTCTTTTGCGCCTTCAATATTGCCGGCAGCTATTTCGTAATGGCCCCTTTCGCCTGCCAATAATGGCCATGCTCTTCCAATACCCAATCCATTTCCTTTAAATCCATCTCCATTCTTTTCTTCACCATATCCGTCATTCGTGTAGCGATGCCAGCAAGGACCGTTGGGAGTATCTACTTTTAATTTAGCATCAATTACTTTGATGGTATTTAATATTTTAGGATCATCGGCGGCACGCAAACCAAAGCGAACCAACGCCAGAGCATCTACACAAACCAATTCCCACAAATGCATTTTGCCATTGTCTTCATTACGATTTTTTATCTTTATGATATTATTCTTCACTTCCTCCGCCGGTTGCTGGGTAGGATTGGTACGCATGTAATATCCCTCAACCCCTACTTCTTTTGAAATGGGCGTATCAGTTACGTAAGTCCATTTTTCAATTTGTTCATTCCAATAATCCGCAGTTTCGCGGCAATATTGAGCCATTTCTTTATCCCCATCTATTTCGGCAAGATGGGCTCCGCTCAGTAACGCATTGATTTCTGCTGCCAACGTATACGCGGTTAATCCCGGTTCTTCTTCCCATCGGTCCTGTGGTGTGGAAGGACCATGCATGATTAGAAATGCAATTGCCTTTTTTATTCCGGGCCAATATCTTTTTAACCTTTCCGGTTCAATTTGTTTAATGTGATGGCATTTATCCACAAGTGAAATTGGTAACGCGATTTCATCCATTTGCAGTCCCGTCCAGTTAGGCATTCCTGCGAGCCACATATTCTGGCTCCATCGGCCGTCATCTTCCTGCGTCGCCATGAGGTAATTGAGAATCTCAACCACTTGGATTTTCGAATCCATAGCCACAAAACCTCCTGAAGTTTCTACCAAATCACGCGGCCAAACCAGGTGGTAGCCTGCCTTATCAGAATCGCCTTTTGTTTCGCCCCATGGAATAGAAAGGCTGGCAACTACGCCTCC
>JBDTJV010000011.1:0-5124 GCA_039935675.1 Ginsengibacter sp.
TACGTTTTTCCTTTAACCAACTATGCAAGCAGCATTTTGGAAACTAAAGAAGCAGGAGAAAATCACCAGGTGAGCGAAGTAACCAGGCAAAGCGATGATAAAATTCTTTATAAATTAAAAATTGATGAAAATGCTTTAACGCGCAGAAACGTAACCACCCGTGCTACCACTTATATGAAAGAAAAAATGGAGAAGGACCGGATTGGCGGAGGCGAACAAATAGCTGCGCCCCCTGCCGTTTCGCAGCAGGAGGATATTTTTCAACATGAATTTAAGCATGAGAAAAAAGACAGTGTCCGTATATCACAATTGCAGGCACAGTCAGCAGCCCCACAGAATGTTTTATCGACAGCACGGTTGTATCCATATAAGCCTTTGAAATTTGCAGCCGATTATGTAATAGCAGGATTTAATAATAATGTTTTGGGATCCAGGTACCAGATCTACCAGGGAGGTTCCGGCCCCATCACTCTTTCTTCCAACAACGGGTTGAATGGAATTATTAATTTAGGGACGGCAGATATTATGGAGGATGTAAAGATCTCGGGCGGATTCAGGCTTTCAACAAACCTTAAAGACAATGATTGGATCTTCAATTTTTCCAATCTTAGAAAAAGAGTCGATTGGGGGTTAATGTATTATCGAAATGTCCAGGAAGTTTCGTTCGGTGATTCCTCTGGTTATTATCCGGGCAGAGTTTTCTCAAACTTATACCAGGGCAGCGTTTCGTATCCTTTTGATGAGGCCAGGAGCCTTCGGTTGAATATTGGCTTTAGAAACGATAATGTGGTTGTAAGTGGCGTTGACCCTGCATCCCTGTCCGCTCCGACAGTAAAAAAGAATTACGGACTCATACACCTGGAATATGTATATGACAACACGATTAATCCTGTTCAAAACATCTGGAATGGCATTCGCTATAAAGCGTACTTTGATTGGAATACCCAGCTAAATAACCCGGGAGCAGATGTTGGCAAAAACACTTTCAATTTCGGATTTGACGCGAGAGGATATGTGCCTATCTATCGCAACTTTATATGGGCAGGCAGGGTCGCCGGTGACTTTAGCTGGGGCAATCAGAAACTGATCTATTATCTTGGAGGAATCGACAACTGGTTTATGTTTGGTGATAATACCAAAACGGATAAAAACGGCAATACAAGTTATCGTTATTTCAATGCTGCCAATCAACCTGCGCCTGATCAGAATTATGCTTTTCAAACCCTTGCAGTAAATCTCCGCGGGTTTATTCAAAATGCCGCCAATGGAAATAATTCAACCGTAATCAACAGTGAATTCAGGTTGCCGGTATTTACTACATTCTTTGACAAGCCTATCAATAATGCATTCGTAAGAAACTTTCAATTGATCCAGTTTGTGGACCTTGGAACTGCATGGAACGGCGCATATGATAAATTGGCAAGACCTTCCATTACTTACCAGGATCCTTTAAATCCTACAGTCTCTGTAAAATTGAATGCACCCGGCATTGGTCCGTTCCTTGGAGGTTATGGCTTTGGCGCAAGAAGTACTTTACTCGGTTATTTCCTGAAATTTGATGCCGGCTGGCCAATGAATGGATTCTTCAGAGGTAAACCAATATTATATTTTAGCATGGGCCTTGATTTTTAATTTGTCTTGAATCAAATGCTTATTTAAATGAGTGACCTGGTGCTTTACATTTGCCCGTGACTGTTAGCCGATTTCTAAACCCAATAAAAATTAAATACGGGAAGAAAAAATTATATAAAAGTGGATTTTTTCAAAAATGAAAAACCATTCGATTAGTTCGTTTGCTGAAGGTTGATCTTTACCCAGTAAACAAATCAGCGAAATCCGGTAGTTATCTTTTATCTACTTCATCAAATATTATTTTCGTTTGTGCATTGGTGTTATATTTGATGCAAAATGAAAAACAATGGTATTTGCTGGTTTACTATAGTCCATGTTTTTATTTGGAATATTATGCCCAAATATTAAGGTAACCTTTACCCGAATAATCTGGTAGAAGTTTTACTAAAAATAAAACGGCTTGAAAGTAATTTTGTCGTCCTTCAATTTCAAGACAGGTGTTGGAATCCGGAAGATGTTGATCCACGAAGGATATGGAATGGTTGATGGTTTGGTAAACGCTCCATCTATTCCAAAGTAGAATTCTCTTTTTCTATCGAATGTTGGAATATCTTTTCCATTTACCATTTTAGGATTTATAACCGCCCCTGTCATTCCATCTGCTCCATATCCAAAATCAGCATTTATCCAGCGTGGAAAATTGTTGCCTTTATTTAAAAAAGAATGGATATTAAATGAAAGCCAATAAGTCTGTCCGTTATAATCTTTAATTAACCTTTGCGGAAAATTATCGCCTAATTCGTTAGGATTATATTTTGCAAAAATGCTTTTGTGAAAAGAAAATCTCATTTGTATTTTTTGCTCATTCCACAAGGCTTGCTGGGCAGTAAAAATGCCTGCCCCGGCGAAATCCGCCTCCATATCCCCCTTTGAAAATCCCCATTCTTTAGAAAATCCGTCCATCACTTCGATCATTATTAAATAGGCAAACCCGGTCATTCCTCCTACCCATTGTGCAGTGCCTCTCTTTACACCGCTCCATCGCATCAGGTTATATTGCACTGCGGAAATGTTGTAAGCAGTCGTGGCGTGTCCCATTTTATCCATCTGAAGCCACTCATCATTATCATTAAAGAAATGAAAGCTGCTCTTTGGATATTTCTTATACCATAGATATTGCAGGCCCACAGTAACTATAGTTGCCAAAGCGGTTTCACTTATTACCACCGTTGTAAAGCGCCCGGAATTAAATTGTGAAGAAGAATTAATTAACTCCGGTTCATTAATCTTTTGCGCATTGGTATTTAATGAAATAATTAAAGCAAGTAAACTCAAAAAGAAAAATATCTTTTTAGAAAAATACTTTTCTTTCTTTTCCTCGGAAAAATTCCATGCAAGCTTTTTTTTTATTAAACTTTTTTTATTCATAATCCCGTCTACGTCATTTTAGATCAATTAATAATTATTTGATGTTTCTATCTCGTCATTTCCTTGCTCTCCTGCATGTTGTGGATCAAATTTGCGATAAGCTCTTGCAAAAAATAAAGGGAATATCCAGATAGAAAAAAACATAGCACATAAAACCCCACCTATAATTACGCGCGCCAGTGGCCTTGAACTTTCAGACCCAATACCAGTTGAAATTGCCGCCGGTAATAAACCAACAGCATCCATAAAAGCAGTCATCATTACAGGTCTGACACGAGAAAGCACACCCAATCTGATCGCCTTGGATAATGAAACGGGGCTCCCTCTTTTTGATTTCTCCAGGTTGTGTTTTATTTCGGTAATGATGAGCACGCCAAACAAAATACAAATACCAAATAATGCAATGAATCCAATACCTGCTGAAATGCTGAAATTGGTTCCCGTGATATACAACGCTGCTATACCGCCAACAATTGCAAATGGCACATTAAGAAAGACCAACCACGCATCTTTGAAATTACCAAACATGCTAAACAATAAAAGGAAAATGAGCAATAAGCTGATAGGCACCACTTGTTGTAGTCTTTTGGTAGCGCGCTGTTCATTCTCAAAATCACCCTGCCAGGCCAATGTATAGCCACTCTTTAATTTTACTTGTTCTTTCACTTTCTGCTGTGCTTCTTTTATCGCGCTTCCCATATCACGGCCGCGAACAGAAAATTTCACTGCAGAGAATCTTTCATTGTCATCCCGAAAAATAAGTGCGGGAGCGGTTCTGGTCGTAATGTCTGCTATTTCTTTAATGGGTACTTTAGAGCCACTCTCTGTGGGAACCATCAGGTCGCCAATATCCTTTTCGGATTTTCTGTATTCTTCAGGTATGCGTACACGTATATCAAATTTCCGGATTCCTTCATACAATTGCGTAGCTGCTTTTCCTCCAATGGCCATTTCTATTACCGCATTAGCATCTGCAGTAGCTACGCCGTAAAGTGCCATCTTTTGCTGATCAAGATCTATATCCAATTCCGGCTGCCCAAGATTTTGAATGACACCAAGGTCTGTAATGCCATTCACCTGCTTTAGTACATTTTGCACTTCATAAGCTTTGCCTTCCATGTAGTTTAACGAATCACCGTATATTTTTACAACAAGGTCACCCTTCACCCCTGAAACCGCCTCTTCAATATTATCGGAAATAGGCTGAGAAAAATTAAGATCAGCACCAGGAATTACCGAAAGTGATTTTGTCATTTCTGCTATTAACTCAGTCTTCGTGATGTGTGGTTTCCAACTGTCTTCAGGATATAAAATCACGTCAAATTCATTGTTGTAAAAACCCGTTACATCCGTGCCATCATCGGGACGGCCTGTTTGAGAGACAATTGTTTTTACCTGGGGAAATTCGATCATTTTTTCCCGAACAAATTTTGCGACACCTACGGATTTGTCGAGAGAAACACTGTAAGGAAGTTGCACTCTGAGCCAAATAGAACCCTCATCCAGTTCAGGTAAAAATTCAGTACCCAGAAATTTGAATGAATATAATCCTACAACAATTATTATTATTGCAGAAATCATTGCTGTGTTTTTATGTTTTACACTAAAATCAAATCCTTTCAGCATGAAATTGTTCAATTTGTGAACAATCGGATTATGCTTTTCGCGAACATCTTTCCGAAGCAACATACTGATAAGAACGGGCACCAAAGTCAAGGTGAGTAATAATCCACCAAGCAGTGCAAATCCCAGTGTATATGCAAGAGGAGAAAACAATTTTCCTTCAATTTTCTGGAATGAAAAAATAGGTACCAGGGCGGCAATGATGATCAATTTGGCAAAGAAGATTGCCTTACCTAATTCTGCGCCGCTATTTTTAATCATTCCCAGTTTGGCCAATTTATTGAATCGGCTCATGCCTTCAACTTTTGCTCTTTTATCAAGAACCACAAAAATTCCCTCCACCATCACTACAGAACCATCAATGATAATTCCAAAATCTATAGCGCCCAATGATAAAAGGTTTGCTGACATATTCATCAACCGCAAACAAATAAACGCGAACAATAGCGAAAGAGGAATTACGATTGAGACGATCAGTGTGGTACGCCAGTTAAACATGAA
>JBDTJV010000012.1:0-3729 GCA_039935675.1 Ginsengibacter sp.
TTCCTGATATTCGATTTTGTAAAACCAGGACACACCCACATTACATTTACACCGGTTTCAAGTAGTTCTGTTCTTAATGCCTCCATCCAGCCATTCAAGGCAAATTTGCTGGCGCTATAACCACTTCTTCCGGGTAAACCCCTGTAACCTGCGACTGATGACATTCCCACAATAGTTCCTTTATTTTCAAGAATGGTATCAAGAGCAAATTTTGTGCAATAAACTGATCCCCAAAAATTAATATCCATTACCCGCCGTAAAGTTTCAAGATTCGTTTCACGAAACAAGCCGCGCATTGAAATTCCTGCATTATTAATTAATATATCAATTCTCTTGAACTTATTGATGGTTTGTTGAATAAAATTCTTACAATCTTCTTCTTTGTTGACATCTGCTACCATAGTAAACAAAGGTTTTCCGTTATATTCCGTTTCCAGGATGGTCAATTTTTCGGCCGTTCTCGCACAAGTGGCAACAGTTGCTCCGCCTGACAAAAATTCAGATACAAGTGCTTTACCGATTCCATCTGTTCCTCCCGTGACCACAACGATTTTATTTTCGAACATTCATTTATTTTCGACAAAAATAGGAGAGAAGAAAGGAAGAAGGAAAATTAATTATTGGGCCAAATTGGAAAAGCAGGTTATTTGTTTGTCTACTGTTTGGCATAAAGTTTTAAATGAAGTTTTTTTCAAATAAATCAAATTGCTTTTTTAAGAAACAGGCAAAGGAATTTCAAATTCTAAAAAAGGCGATCTTTCAACAATTTCTGTTTCTTTTTACAAGAAATATATTCTGCAATATTTCTAAAAATGAATATGAAAAATCTTCCAGGAATAAAGTAAATCATTTGTCCGGTTTAGGTCAATAATAGTTGACAAACAGTTAATATCAGTTTACTTTTTCCTTCATTATGCGATTACTTTTGCTTCCGTGACCGCCGTGAACTACTGATTTGTTGGCTTCATTTTGTTTATTAAAAAAACATCAAATAATCTTCGACCTGAATATTTTAAAACAGGATTCTAAATTGTATGAATATTATTAAGACACAATTCCTTCTAATATTGTTATTTGTTTCAACCGCGGCTATCGCAAATGTTCATCTTCCCAAATTATTTTCGGATGGCATGGTTCTTCAAAGAAATCAAAAGATATTATTGTGGGGCTGGGCGGATGCAGGAAAAAGAATCAGGGTAATTTTTAAAAAACAAATAAAAACGGCTATTACTGATAAGACTGGGAAGTGGAAGGTTTATCTGAATCCTGAACCCGCAGGTGGCCCGTATCAATTAAAAGTAACAGGAGAAAATACGGTAACCATTAATAATATTTTGATAGGAGACGTTTGGGTTTGTTCAGGTCAATCAAATATGGAATTTCCGTTAGCGCTGAGCCTGAATGCCAAAGAAGAAATAAAGAATGCTAATTATCCTTTTATCAGGCAATTTAATGTTCCAAAAGTAAGTAGCCTGCAACCTGAGAACGATTTTAAAGGTGGAGAATGGAAAGAAATTAACCCTCAAAACGTTGGAAACTTAACAGCAGTTGGCTATTTTTTTGCAAGAGACCTATATAATAAATTGAAAATCCCGATAGGTATAATTAGCTCGAACGTTGGAGGCACTATTATTGAAACTTGGATTAGCCGAAATGCTTTTATGCAAAGCAAAGTTTTTAATAAAATGATTAAAGCAGTTCCAACAGCTACGGTTGAAGAATTAGAAAAGGAACGATTGGATAAATTAATTAGGGAAGTAGATTCCGCGCAGGGAAATCTTCCTTCAGCAAATGAAGTAACTGCATGGAAAGAACTTTCTTATAATGATGCTGACTGGAAAACAGTGAATGTTCCCGGCTTATGGGAAACAAAGGGTTGGCCTAAACTGGATGGGTTCGTTTGGTTCAGAAAGGAGATTTTTATTGATTCATCTGGTTTAAAAGAAAGCGCTCTATTAAATTTGGGAAGCATAGATGAATCTGACGAAACTTATGTAAATGGGATTAAAGTTGGAGAAATGAAAGACGATGCGGTGAGCGATCGGTTATATAAAATTCCGTGTGGAATATTAAAGAACGGAAGCAATTTGATCGCTGTCAGAATAGGGGATAAAGGCGGTGTTGGAGGATTTGGCGGCCCTAAGGAAAAAATGAACTTAGCTGTGGGTAAAAAAATAATCCCTCTTGCCGGCGATTGGCGTTATAAAATTGAATCTGTAAGATCAAGCGGGGTTGCTATTTATCCAGATGATTATCCTACATTATTATTTAACGCGATGATCCATCCTTTGACACAAAGTACTATTAAAGGTGTTATTTGGTACCAGGGAGAATCGAATACACCGCGCGCCTGGCAATACCGAACCGCATTTCCATTAATGATAAAAGACTGGAGAAAAGAATGGGGGCAAGGTAATTTTCCTTTCTTATTTGTTCAATTGCCCAATTTTGGAGACGATAATTCAATTAATAAAAACGAAAGCGCCTGGGCAGTAATGAGAGAGTCGCAGGCGATGGCGTTATCATTACCTAATACAGGAATGGCGGTAACTTATGATATTGGAGAAGGGGAAAATTTGCATCCTAAAAATAAGCAGCAAGTGGGAAAGAGGCTGGCAGAAATTGCTTTAAATAAAGTGTACGGAGAAAACGTGGAATACACTGCCCCGGTTTACAACTCTTATAAAATAGCAGGGAATAAAATAATTATTTCCTTTACACATTTAGGTGCAGGATTTTTAGTTAAAGATTCACAGCAGATTTTAAAAGGGTTTACAATAGCTGGTGCAGACAGAAATTTTTTGGTAGCCAACGCTAATGTAAAAGGCAATGAAATTGTTGTCTTCAATAAAAATTTGAATCATCCTGTTTCGGTCCGGTATGCGTGGGCTGATGATCCCAAAGATGCAGATCTGTTTGGCAAAAACGGTTTCCCTGTTGCGCCATTCAGAACGGATTCATGGGATACCATTACCAAAGATGTAGAATACCAGATAGGATTTTAAATTATTGGATTAAACCAGGCAATTATGAAAAGTATTTTATTTTTTACGCTTTGTATCATTAATCTCCAGTTATCCGCAATGGATAAAGATTCTTTGGTTAATGATAAAATTATTGCCCATTTCAATGAAAAGGGAATTACTTCTATTTATGATAGAAATGTAAAAGAAAGTATTTCTTTTGACAATGAAAACACGCAAGTATTAATAGATAATGTGAGTTTTAATTGTAAAGATCTAACTCCGCAGAACGTAAAAAAAGATAATCATTCGGTAACTTATTCATACCCTGGAAAGGATTACAATATTGAAATAAAATATGAACTCTTGCCGGGATGGAGATTTCTTTCCAAACAGATTTTTATTAAATCATTGAATCATGAAGAATTTGTGATCAATAAAATTCAACCCATTGAAGTAATTATAAAAAATGAAATCAAGGACCAGCTTCAATTATCAAATGGGCGTTATGGCATTTCATTACGATTAAGAAATTTCACAGAGGATAAAAAGGGTTATGGATGTTTTATGGCTATTCAAAATCCATTTTCAAAATATCATTTTTCAGAAAATAATGCGGTGGTAGAATACAATCCTGAAATGAAATGGTATAAGAAAGATGGCACCTTTTCATCTGATAAATTGTGCATTGGTTTTTATGATCTTACCGGGATAACCTACAGATCTTCTATGTTGCCTGAATGGAACTATGTTCAGAATCCGGATC
>JBDTJV010000013.1:0-3803 GCA_039935675.1 Ginsengibacter sp.
AAACTGTTTTCTCGTATGCAGCAAATATGGCCGCTTTCCAAAAAATATCCTCTAAAGGCAATGTTTCTGTGGAAGAATTTCCATAGCCTGCAAACAAGCTTTGGTGGAATGTAAATTTTGTAAACGAGCTGATTGCTTCCCCTGTTGCTTTATGGTCAGGGTGATCATGGGAATTTTTACCCTTATCCGGATTTAAATATTTGACATGGATATTATCATCCTTATCACATTCTCCTAGAATGATTTTCTCCAGTGTTTTACAAAATTGCTCCCAACTTTCAAAGTAGAAAGATCCATCCAGTGAGATTATTTGTTTCAAACTGGAAGATTTGAGTTTAGAAAGACTTTGGTATTCATTAGAAGAGAAACCCTTTCCGTCTAAGCCTCCATCAGGCAATCTCAAAAAATAAAAAAATACATTATTCAGAGAATAATAATTGAACCTAAATTGATCAATTATTTTGGTGTGGGTTTCAAAAGAAACAGAAGTAAATGGACTAAGACAAAACACGATCGAGCTTTTCATTCCTTCTTCCCGGGCTTTCCAAAAAACTTTACTCATCCCTGCATCTCCTGCTGTGGTTACTATAATTACGACCTTATTTGTAGCTTTGATATCCTTAAATGTTTCAGGATTCATAAATAGTTGCCAATCATCAGCATGAGCAACTACATAAAATGTCACTGTCCTCGGCGAAAGCATGGATTAACGTATTATTAATCTGGTAAAAAATTATTTATCTCTATATGCTCAAACCTCTGACAGACACTTTTGCACCATTCCTATCTTTTTTTGAATTTTTTGGAAGCAAATCAAAACAATTCAAATCTTTCAAAACAAGATTTTCAAGAATTCGTGCAGTTTTTTCGGTATTAATCTTTACATCAAAATATTGTTGCACTCTGATTCTTGCCGCAATTCCCATGCTTTGCCTGATTTTTGGTTTGCCTAACAAATAAAGACCCTGCGTGGCCGCGCCTTCCCAGTCATGCACCAACAAACCTGTGTTGCCATGTTCTACTATTTCAGGGACACCTCCGACACCAATTGCCACGGTAGGTATGCCACAAGCCATTGCTTCCAGCAAAACGAGCGAGGTGCCATCACTTCGGGAGGTGTGCATCAAGATATCAAAAGCAGGATAGGGCTCCCAATTGTTTTCCTGCCATTTTACAAAGTGGAGGTAAGGAGTTAACTCCATATTAAAACACAATTTTTCAAGTTGCTTTTTCATGTCGCCTTCTCCTACAATCACAAAATGTACATCAGGCCTTTCATGATGAATATGCTCTGCAGCTTTTAAAAAAAGATCCGGGCCTTTATCATAAGCCAAGCGGCCAACAAAGCCAATTAAAGGTGTGGAAGGCGAAATACCTAGCGAAACCTTAAAAGCTGAGCCATTTAATCCGGGATTGAAAACAGAAGTGTCTACGCCATTCTTAACCAGATTTAAATGATCAACAGGAACACCCATAGCTACGGCCTGAATATACGCTTCCTGGTTGTTTGTTATTAAATAGGAATTGACTGCACGGGTAATACCTAGTTCATGTGCCGTTATATCCATCCCATGTATCGTAGCAACTACTGGTTTATTAAGAAGGCTTCCTGCTATTCCTGCCAAAAGATGTGCCTTTGGCATATGAGCATGAACTATATCAATTTTTTTAAGTTTTCCAATCTCTACAGCTAGTTGAATAGACCTCCAATAGGGGTCATCTTCTATTCTTGCAATATAAACATCACTAATTCCTGAATTACGTAAAGTAGCCGTAAACTTGCTTTCATACGGACAAATACAAGTAAGATTAAATTTTTGTCTTGGTAAGTGCGTTATAAAGTCCTTAATAAAATTTTCCATTCCTCCCTTATCTGCATTTCCAATAATTTCCAGAACATTAATTTCATCCTCGACCTCCTTCCCCACAATCTTGAATTCCATAATTATAAATAGTTGGTTACAATTTCTTTTTCAAAAGATATGCCAGCCGCTCCTGATTATTTTTGCTTTTTCTGCGCAAATTAAATCGCTAACAGAATCCATTTGCCAACCATTAAATTCCAAAATAAAAATCATTTCTAAATGTTGCTTTACTATTTTCTAATCCAAATTAGGTGTTAGAAATCTGCATTATAGCCGAAGTTTATTTTTCAAAATTCTGATGCCCTGAATAAAAGAAATTTTCGATAACCGGAAATCCGTTCGATAAAACCTAAATAGTTATTATCTGTTGATTAAATACCCTAATGTGATCCCAATTGGTAAAATGTTACCACAATATCTGGCTACTTTTTTCTGATTGAAATTATAAATCAGATGTAGTTGAAATTGGCACAATATTGAATCATTTGTTATTGGAAACTTATATTATTAATTAAATTTTTACCATTATGAATTCAAAAACAAGCTCCTCAAACGGAAAACAAAATTCAAAGGATAATTCTTCAAAAGTAAATGATTCAAGGCTTGAAGAATTTTTTATAAGCGAATTAAAAGATATTTATTGGGCAGAAAAGCATCTGGTAAAAACATTGCCTAAAATGCAAAAAGCTGCGACCACAGAAGAGCTTAAAAATGCTTTCGCTGATCACCTGGAAGTTACAAAAGGTCATGTTACAAGACTTGAAGAAGTATTTGAATTACTGGGGAAAAAAGCTGCCGCTAAAAAATGTGAAGCTATGGAAGGAATTACTAAAGAAGGAGAAGATATCATTGATGAAACAGAGACAGGAACCGCAACAAGGGATGTGGGGTTGATTCTCGCCGGCCAAAAAGTGGAACATTATGAAATTTCCACTTACGGGGGGCTGGCTCAATTGGCAAAAACTTTATCGCACGATGACGTAGCTGATCTTCTCGAACAAACGCTGGCAGAAGAAAAAGAAGCCGATGAATTATTAACATCTATCGCTGAGAACAATGTAAATTATGAAGCTGCAGAAGAAAAAGAATCTGAATAGGTGAATGGTAGAATACAGGCCAGGTCATTTTGACTTGGCCTTATTATTCATAAATACTTCTAAGAAGTCCAGGTTGCACCTATTATTTAAAAAAAAATTCATGAATAAAAAACTACACAGTTTTAAGAATTCTAATAAAAAAATATCCTTTGACTTATCAGAGGAAAAGATCAGGGTATTTAAAGAATGTCCTTCAAGTGGAAGTTTTAATATTGAAAACATGTCCGGAGAAAAAAATAATTTGAAAGCACATGATTTGTTTTCATTATTTACTGCAGATATCATAAAAAAAGAAGTACTATTTACCAGGTAACTACCAATTTTGAAAAATGAGGCCATAACTTTCCTCCATAATAATTTCTTTCCATTCTTGTATCAGTTTCTTGTATTCTTTTCCTACAGGAGTGATTTTCCTTTTGAGATCATATAAACCTAGTTCATTTATATGTCCATCATCGTTTCTAAGTGCAGAATCCCAATCTACCTGATGCGTAAGGCTATACCATGTAAAACCTACGACCGGAATGCCATCTTGTTTTAGCCGGTGCACGTTCGCCCATTGTTTTAATAACCATTCAGTACACGCAGGTTTTTTAATGTTGGTTTCCGTATGCATGATGGGCAATTTATAACGGCGATAATATTGGCTCGTTATTACATAATATCCAAAAATTTCACCCGCTGCCTGGGTTTGGCCATTTGGATGGACAATATGTTCGTTAGTTACATAATAATCATTTCCCATAATGCATCTTCCTTTTACCTGGTTTTCCCTAAACCATTTATATTCTTCGGGAGTCATCCCATTCTGAAGTAGATATTCATACATGTCGACATTAAG
>JBDTJV010000014.1:0-8338 GCA_039935675.1 Ginsengibacter sp.
CAATCCCAAGGATTGCTAAAACAGAATCAATGTTATTTGTTTGTTTACTGGCCTTTGATAGCTCTTCGAAAATGGTAGGCGCGTCTTTCGAATCGAAGCTGTTGAAGCGTTGTTGATAATAAAATTCCGATGTGCCGGATAAATTTTTAAAAGAATAACGCTGTTCTACAAGCTCTATTCGTACAGGCATGCCCGTTACATTGGCAACATTTACGTTTCCCGAAAAATGTATTTTTCCTGCAATAGCTTTCGCCAGGGTTGTTTTTCCACTTTCTGCATTTCCAAGGATAGCTAAATGTTGATTCTGCTGAAGAGAAAAAGAAATTCCATCAAGCACAGTAGCCTCCTGCGTTTTTACCCCGAGGTCTTTTACTATGATTGATAACTTTTGCATTGATGATTTAATTTTTAAGCAAGTGTCTTTTCAAAATTTATAATGTCCTGCTTTATGTTTACCAGGTAATCAATATCATCATACCCATTCAACAAACACGTTTTTTTATAATTACTAATGGCAAATTCTTCCTGCTCTCCTGTGGCATCAATGGTAATCGTTTGATTTTCCAGGTTTACAGATAATATAGAACCATTTTCAAGAGTAAATATTTTTTGCAAAAATTCTTCGCTCACCTGTACAGGAAGTACCCCATTATTCAATGCATTGTTCTTAAAAATATCCGCAAAAAAACTTGATACAACCACATTGAATCCATAATCAAGCAAAGACCATGCTGCATGTTCACGCGAAGATCCGCAACCAAAGTTTTTTCCTGCTACCAGGATAGAGCCTTTGTATTCGGGTTTGTTTAAGATAAAATCGGTTTTCGGTTGTGCTTCGTCGTTATTAAAATAGCGCCAGTCACGAAAAAGATTTTTTCCAAATCCTTCCCTGGAAGTAGATTTTAAAAACCGGGCAGGTATGATCTGGTCCGTATCTACATTTTCTTCAGGAAGAGGAATAAATGTGCTATTTACTTTTTGTAATGATTTCATTACGCTTGTTCTTTTTATACTTCAAAATAATGTTCAACTATCGGGAAAGGATTATAAAAATGATGTAATAATTCTTTCCATTGTTGGTAGGCTTTACTTTTTCTGAAACCTGCCGTATGATCTTCTAAGGTTTCCCACCTTACCAATAAAACATATTTCCCTTTAGTTTCGATACATTTTTGCAAGTGATGTTCTATATATCCTTTGCTTCCACTTAAAATTTCTTTGGCTTTAAAAAAAGCAGATTCAAAATTTTCTTCTTCCCCGCTTTTAACATTTAATATAGCCACTTCAAGTATCATTAAACTAGTTCTCTTATATCTGTAACCACCCCGGTAATTGCTGCAGCAGCAGCCGTCAATGGACTTGCCAATAATGTTCTGGAACCTGCACCCTGCCTGCCTTCGAAATTCCTGTTGCTTGTAGAAATGCAATATTCTCCAGCGGGAATTTTGTCTTCATTCATTCCCAAACAAGCGCTGCAACCAGCTTGCCTGATCTGGAAACCGGCTTCGTTAAAAATAACGTCCAGTCCTTCCGCTACTAACTGCGCTGCTACTTGTTGTGATCCCGGAACGATCATCACTTTTACATTTTCATTTTTCTTTTTGCCCTTGATAACAGAGGCGACCAATCGCAGATCTTCTATCCTTGAGTTGGTACAACTTCCGATAAAAACATTTTGTACCGGCATGCCTTTCAAAAGCTGACCACCTTTTAATCCCATATATTCCAATGCTTTGACCAGGTTTTTTCTTTCACCTTCGTCTTTAATACTTTCTGCAGTCGGAACAGTAGAGTTTATCGTAATTCCCAATCCAGGGTTTGTTCCGTAGGTGATCATTGGTTCAATGTCTTCAGCTTGAATATTAATTTCTTTATCGAAAACAGCATCTTCATCAGTATACAACTTTTTCCATTCGGTTAAAGCGTCATCCCATTGACTTTCCTTTGGAACAAAAAGACGGTTTTTCATATAATTGAAAGTAACTTCATCGGGTGCTATCATTCCACCACGTGCGCCCATTTCAATACTCATGTTGCAAATGGTCATTCTTGCTTCCATAGAAAGATCGCGAATCGCTGATCCTGCATATTCAACAAAATATCCCGTAGCGCCGCTTGCAGAAATTTTTGAAATGATATAAAGAATAATGTCTTTTGAAACCACACCTTTGTGCAACTTTCCTTCTACGTTGATTCGCATAACCTTTGGGCGGTTCTGCAAAATACATTGAGATGCAAAAACCATTTCAACTTCACTGGTTCCGATGCCAAATGCAACAGATCCAAAAGCCCCGTGTGTAGATGTATGACTGTCGCCACAAACAATCGTCATTCCTGGTTGAGTGATTCCTAACTCGGGACCGATCACATGAACAATTCCCTGGAAAGGATGGCCTAATCCATACAATTCAACATCGTGATTTTTACAATTATCAACTAATTTTTGAACCTGTTTCCTGCTTAATTCTTCAACGATCGGAAGATGTTGGTTGATAGTTGGAACGTTGTGATCTGCAGTAGCAATGGTTTTCTTTGGCCTAAAAAGCTCTAATCCTCTTTTTTCTATTCCTGAAAACGCCTGTGGACTCGTTACTTCATGAATAAAATGTTTGTCAATATAAATTACATCAGGGCCATCCGGTATTGATTTTACCAGGTGCTTTTCCCAAATTTTTTCAAATAATGTTTTGCTCATTTTAATTAAGTGACTATTATTTTAATAATTCCACTGCCTTAAGCCTTTTGCATCCTGCTTTCTGCTTTCTGATAAGCATTTGCCAGTTCAGAAAGATCTTCATCTTCAACTACTTTTTTATGATCTGCGACTTGCAAAAAGCGGTCATACAAAACATCCACATCGTTCCGGTAAAACTGGTAACCCAATTTTTGGAAACGATACGCCAAAGCACTTCTGCCGCTCCTCGCTGTTAAAACGATCCTGGAACTATCAGCCCCCACTTCTTCAGGATTGATAATTTCATACGTAAGGGTATCTTTTAAAAATCCATCCTGGTGAATGCCCGATGAATGTGAAAAAGCATTACTGCCTACAATAGCTTTGTTTGGCTGAACGGGCATACGCATGGTATCTGAAACCAACCTGCTCATTGGATTTAATTGTGTCGAATCAATAGAAGTATAAAAATTTAAATCTTTATGTTGCTTAATGATCATTACCACTTCTTCGAGTGAAGTATTTCCGGCTCTTTCGCCCAAACCATTTATCGTACATTCTATTTGTCGCGCGCCGCTAATGGCACCTGAAATAGAATTGGCAGTTGCCAACCCGAGATCGTTATGGCAATGGCATGAAATAATGGCTTTATCAATATTGCTCACGTTATTTTTTAAATAAGCAATTTTTTCTCCATACTCATGAGGCAAACAATATCCGGTTGTGTCCGGAATATTCACCGTAGTTGCGCCAGCCTTTATTACAGCTTCGATCACTCTTGCTAAATAATCGTTATCAGTTCTGCCAGCATCTTCAGCATAAAATTCAATATCATCCGTAAATTTTCTTGCCCATTTTACACCTTGAACTGCTCTTTTCAATATTTCTTCCCTTGTTGAATTGAATTTGCTTTTTATATGATAATCGGAAGTACCTATACCGGTATGAATTCGTCGCCGTTTAGCAAATTTCAATGCTTCTGCTGCTACTTCTATGTCTTTTTCAACGGCACGGGAAAGTGCACAGACTGTTGCATTTTTAATGACTTTGGAAATTTCTTCTACCGAAGAAAAATCGCCGGGACTGGAAATGGGGAAACCAGCTTCCAGCACATCAACACCTAACTCCTCGAGTTTCAAAGCCAGCTCAATTTTTTCTTTCGTATTTAATTTACAACCGGGCACCTGCTCGCCATCGCGTAAAGTAGTGTCAAAAATGATAATCTTATCCATTGTATTTTTTTTAGAAAGATGATTTCACTAACTATGAAACGATCTGTGCACTTTCGAAATTAGAAACTTACCTGTGGTATATCTAATCAAATTAAATAGTACATTACACTTTTGAAATGATTGGCTAATTTGTAAAAACCTTACTGGCACTGCATTTGAAGTTATTTTTATTACGATGCCCAAGAATGAGCACTATTCTTCTTTTAACTCTTTTAATTAGAAAAAAATTACAAATTCGCCGTATTTGCTTGTTTACTACAGGTTTATCAATGGTAATTTTTATTTAAAAGCATCCGTAAAGCATCAATTAATTGCTTAATAGCCACAGGTAAGATTATGTTCCCATGAAAATAATCGGTAATTTCATTGGCACTTAAAAAACCTAATCACTCATAAAATAATTTTACAAATAGACATTCAGAACTAATTTCATCAAGATGCCTAACCGATCAACCGATTCCTTATTTCAATTGATTCATTCTCTTCAAAAGTCAGAGAAAAGGAATTTTAAATTATATGTACAAAGAAATTCTTCCAATAACGATTTGAAGGTGGTGCAATTATTTGATGCCATTGATAAGATGTCTGTTTATGATGAAAGTACCTTAATCACCAGAACTTCTTCTATCAAAAAACAACAACTGCCTAACATAAAAGCGCATCTTTACCGCCAGATCCTCAGTAGTCTCAGATTGCTTGAAAGCAGCGAGAACATTGACCTGCAATTGCATGAACAGCTGGATTTCGCGCGAATACTATACAATAAGGGCCTTTACCACCAGAGCCTTAAAATTCTTGAAAAAATAAAAGAAACAGCGCGATTATCCAACCAGTTGAATTTCCTGATCGAAGTGTTGATTATGGAAAAGAAAATTGAAACGCTGCACATTACCAGGAGCATGCAAGACAGGGCAGATGAATTAACCAAAGATATCAATGTTGCCAATGAACACCTCGTTAAGGAATCAAAGCTTTCAAACCTTGCTTTGCAATTATACAGTTGGTATATAAAAAATGGTTTGGCAAGAAATAAAGAAGATGAAAATGAAGTTGAAGATTATTTCGGTCGCCACTTAACGGATGAAATCAAGAATCCGGAAGGATTTTATGAAAAACTTTATTACAGTCAAAGTTATTGCTGGTATGCTTTTATCAGGCAGGATTATTTGCTATACTATCGTCACACGCAAAAGTGGGTAAATCTGTTTTTAGATGAGCCAATGATGATACAAATCGATACGGGTAATTACATTAAAGGGTTACACAATTTATTGAATGCACATTTTACTTTAAGAAATTATGCAGGTTTTGGCAAAACGCTTTCCCTGTTTGAAGAATTTAGTGATTCTGATATCGTAAAAAGGAACGACAACAACAAGATCCAGGTATTTGTATATCTATATATTGCCAAAATCAATCAGCATTTCCTGGAAGGAACCTTTAATGAAGGCTTAAAAATGGTTCCGGAAATCACCAAAAAGCTTGAGGAATATAATTTGTTTCTTGATCAGCATCGGACATTGATCTTTTATTACAAAATAGCTTCCCTATATTTCGGTGCCGGCGATTTTGACAATGCGATAGATTATCTCAATAAGATTATTAACTGGAAAGTAAATCTTAGAAATGATTTACAATGTTATGCCAGGCTTTTACATTTAATAGCCCATTACGAACTGGGAAATTTTCAATTACTTGAATATCTAATCAAAACAGTTTACCGTTTTATGGCAAAGATGCAAAACCTCAGCCTGGTTGAAGAAGAAGTATTTAAATTTTTGGGTAAATCGTTTTATTTAACAGCAAAAAAACTAAAACCTGAATTTGAAAAATTGCTAAACACGATCCGGCAATTTGAAACCAGTAAATTTGAAACAAGAGCGTTTGCTTATCTCGATATTATATCATGGTTAGAAAGCAAAGTGAATGATAAACAAACTTATGAAATCATTCGTGAAAAATATTTGATGGGAAGAAAAACCAATGCAAAAAAAATTAATTAATGTATTTTATTGATTATATAAAAAAGAAGGTTGCGGAATTGATTCTACTCTGTGGGGAATCTAAAACAAAAGTATTACAATGAGGAAATGATTATAAAAATTACTAAGGAAAATGAATGGTGGCGATTGACGAAGTTATATTTTGAAAAGCTTCTTATTTAATTTGTCTCTTTTTTCACCGGATCTTTTATGTAATGTTTTATTTTCCTGACAAGTTCATTCGCATCAAAAGGTTTTGAGATAAAATCATCCGCTTTACAAAATTTCTGAATTTCTTTAAAATTCGTATGCGCAGAAATCATTATTATAGGAATATGTTCGGTCTCAGGATTGGCTTTCAAAGAGTTACAGACATCAATCCCATCAACACCAGAAAGAAAAACGTCAAGCAAAATCAGGTCTGGGTGAAATTCCTGGGTCTTCGATAGTACTTCTTCGCCTCTTAATGTACTGATTACCTCGAAGCCGTATCGCTTTAAAATAATCTCGACTACCCATAGTATATCATTATTATCATCAACAATTAAAATCCGGTTCATATAAAAAATACATTTAGGAGAAACCCCAATTAATTTTAGCCTTCTAAACAAAAATACGATGGGAATACTTGCTCACAATGTGTGCCACAAATTTTGTTATCAGCCGGTAAAAATAGTTTTTTTTCAATTAAGTCGGCAAAACGTATTCATAAATAATATTATTTTTAATTGCCTCAAATCATTTGATGATATAAAAATGACCTAACTCAATCTATTTTATATTTACTTTGATTTAATGCATTAATATGCCTGCCCAATAAAAATCCATTCGATCTAATTAATTTCTCAAATGATATTTTTGGAAAAAGAAAAGTGGAATGATTTGATAAATCATTGACAGATATATTGACCACCGTACTTCTCAACAACAATTTATAACTTTAAAAATCTCTGATTTTAAATAAATTTGTCAAATGGGAGTATGGCGTCAAATAGGAGAATATTTGTGGATCGTAAAAAAAGATCCTGATGCACCTCATTCAAAATTTCTGGGTGCTATGCATTTTATTAACCGCTTATCCATTTTACTTTTTTTGGCAGCAATGATTATTCTGATCATTGAATGGATAAAAAGATAAAGTATCGAACGAATTAAATTTATTGGGATTTTTTTTAATTGTTCCATTAGTTGATTGCAATATTTAATTAGTAGAGTGCTTTTCTTTTTTTAAAATATTCATGGCAATCTTTTTTGCATCTAAAGATATTTCCCGGAACTGACCTGTTGGGCTTATCCAATATCCGCAGAAATACAATCCATTTTTTCCAAAATATTTTTGCTTATCAACACTCACATTCAAATCTTTGAATCGTTCTTTTCCAACTTTAACAATTTGATCATAATTCCTGTCATATCCGATAGCGGCAACAATTGCATCAAAGTTTTCTTTCTTGCCACTCTTAAAAAAGACAGCCTTTTCTTTGATTAATTCAATATCATCATAAATTTTTATGTTCCCATTTCGTATATGCCTGATAGTGCCAATATCCAATAATGGAATTTTACCCTCTCTTTGGATTTCTTCGAGAGGTCCATATGGTAATTTTTTGAGACCGAGTTTTTTTAGATCGCCTACCAACCAACTCATCAAAGGCGCACTGATTTTATCAGCTATGCGTGGTGAAATATTTTTCATCAACAAACTCAATTCCAATACAGGGATACCCAATATATCGCGTGGAATTACATTTACAGGAGAACGCACCGACATAGAAGGCCTGGCTCCATTTTCGTATAAATCAATAGCGATCTCACAAGCTGAATTACCAAAACCAACTACCAACACATTTTGCCCACTAAATTCTTTTCCTGTTTTGTATTCAATGCTATGAATGATTTTTCCGGTAAATGTTTCTTTCCCTTTAAACTTAATGGGTTTAGGTTTGCCATAAGCACCGGTAGCCATTATCACATGTTTTGATTTAAAAGTGCCATTCGAAGTTTGAGTGATCCAGTAATTTGCTTCTTTTTTTATTGATACTGCTTCAGTATTATAAACAGGGTTGATACCAAATTCTTTTTGATAATCTTCTAAATAATCTACCACCTGTTGCCTGGATGGATAACGTGGTACAGAACTTTCAAATTTTTTGTAAGGCAGATTTGAAAATCTTTTGCTGGTATGTAAATGAAGCCGTTCGTAATGATTGCGCCACGGTGCAGCTACCTGGTTTTGCTTTTCAATAATTAGGTAATCTATATTTTGTTTCTGCAAAGACGATGCACATGCCAATCCTGAAATGCTTGCGCCGATAATAAGCGTATTAGTTTGCTTCATTGGAAACAAATTTTAATTTTAACCAGCCTGGTGTTGGGTTTTGATCACAAAACTATAAATACTCTCCGCAGCATTCTTAGAAGCATTACCACCTTCGGAAAGTAGTTTTTTT
>JBDTJV010000015.1:0-2906 GCA_039935675.1 Ginsengibacter sp.
AACATCTTCTCCGGATAAACCAAGCAATCTTAGTCCAAGTCCGTTATTTCCTTTTGGTAAATGCCCAATCATTTCTCCTTTTTCAGGATAAACCGGTTCATCATTTACACCAATATATTTGGGAAGACTGGATAAATTATATTTTGATTCAATAGTTTCGTTTATACGTGACCGTAAGTTATTTTCAATAATATATTTCTCACATTGCTGATCAATAGCCGCATTTAAAAAGAAAGCCAGCAGCATCGGCGCAGGCCCGTTAATAGTCATGCTCACCGAAGTTTTTGAATCGCATAAATCGAAGCCACTATATAATTTTTTGGCATCATCAACTGTTGCAATACTCACGCCACTGTTTCCTACTTTTCCATAAATATCAGGGCGAATGGCCGGATCCTCACCATAAAGTGTGACGCTGTCAAATGCTGTACTCAGGCGCTTTGCAGGCTGTCCAACGCTTACATAATGAAATCTCCTGTTGGTTCTTTCCGGCCCTCCTTCCCCCGCAAACATTCGGGTCGGATCTTCTTCGGATCGTTTCAAAGGAAATACACCGGCCGTATAAGGAAATTCTCCAGGAAAATTTTCCTGCATTTGCCATAATAAAATATCACCACAGTCTTTGAATTTTGGAACAGCAATGCGTGGAATTTTCAGGTGGGAAAGAGATTCTACAAATAAAGGTTGTTTTATAATTTTCCCTCTTACATTATATTCAAAATATTCTTTCTGATAAAGTGCTTTTGTTGCTTCCCATTTGTTTAACAATTCTTTTGATAATGGTATTAAGTCTTTCTCAATTGTCGCTTTTCTCTCTTCTAATTCTTTTATAAGCGTGCTGTTTTTTTCCGAGTCACCAACTGAATCCTTTTTAAAAGTTTCAAGGGTTCCATTCAATTGATAAAGCTGTGTTGCAATACCAGACTGCTTTTCAGCTAATTGATTATAGAGTGCAATCTCTTCGGTTATTTCGGCAAGATATCGAACCCTGTTTGCTGGAATGATAGAATGGCTATAACTTTCACTTCTTATAGGAGCTACAAATTTTGACCAATTCCTCGCGGTTTTCCTGTTAACCTCTTCAATAATTTTATTAAACAATTCATTACATCCGGGATCATTAAATGTAGAAGCAACTGTACCGATTATTGGAAGCTCATTATCTTTTGCTGCCCACAAACCATGATTTCGTTTGTATTGTTTTTTTACATCATGAAATGCATCAAGAGCTCCGGCTTTATCAAATTTATTAATGCAAACAATATCTGCATAATCAAGCATATTTATTTTCTCCAATTGAGATGCCGCGCCATATTCCGGAGTCATTACGTACATGCTTACATCGCAAAAATCAAGAATAGAAGCATCACTTTGCCCCACACCGGCGCTTTCTAAAATAATAAAATCATACCCGGCAGATTTACAAATATCAATTGCTTCCTGGACACAATTACTTAACGCTTTATCATTTTCGCGTGTGGCAAGGGAGCGCATGTACGCCCGCGGGTGATGAATAGAATTCATTCGAATTCTATCTCCCAGCAAAGCACCACCGGTTTTTTTCCTGGAAGGATCTACGGAAATAACTGCGATCGTTTTATCAGGATAAGCAGATAGAAAACGTCGGACAATTTCATCAGTAACGGAAGATTTTCCCGCACCCCCAGTACCGGTAATGCCAAGGACAGCAGCCTCCCCCCGCTCCCCTCCAAGGGAGGGGAAGATGGGATCGTCTTCAATATTGATTGACTCTGTTTCTACACTAAGATGTTGTGATTTGAACTCTACTTTCTTTTCAAGTAAATTGAATATACTTTCACAAACATTATCAGTGTTCTGTAAAATCTCCTCATTTCTAAATCTCAATACTTCAAAACCAAAATCATTTAACCTTGCTGTTCTTATTTCATCATTTTCTTTTACTTCCGGAAGTTGATGAATATTTCCATCAATTTCTATAACTACTCCTTTCTGCAAACAAACAAAATCTGCAATGTATTTATCAATGATATAGTGACGACGGAACTTAAAGCCTTCTTTTCGGTCTCTTAATCTTTCCCATAATATTTTTTCTGCTACAGTTGGATTAGCTTTTTGATCTATAGCAAATTGTTTTAAATTTTTATAATAGTATGGATCTGCATTGAAGAAATCTTTTACGTGTGGAAAGTTATTCGAGGATTGGTCTTTTAAATTATTAAATTTTCGATTAAGAATTTCTACTTCCTCTCCATTCTCCGCTTTTGTTATAGAAGTGGCAACAAGTTTCACATCTCTCCATTCTCCCAAAATATATTTGCCATTATTACTATTACTAATACTGTTATTATTAAAATTGCTATTTGGAGAAGGGGTCGTAGTTAGTGTTCCCACTCCTTTGGAGGGGGCTAGGGGGAGGCCACTTTTCTCCAGCACATCTTCTATCATTCCTTCGAGTCCCATTTTCCTTCCATCATCTGGAGAATATATTTTAGTGATGCCATAAGCCTCTAATTCTGAAATTTCTTCGGGCAAAATCGTACCACCGCCACCACCGAAAATTTTAATATGACTGTAACCATTTTTATCAAGGAGGTCTTTCATGTATTTAAAATATTCTAAATGGCCGCCCTGGTAGCTGGTGATTGCAATGGCGTCTGCATCTTCTTCGATAGCACATTCCACGATTTCATGCACACTTCTGTTGTGGCCCAGATGAATGATTTCAGCGCCTTTGCTTTGCATAATTCTGCGCATTATATTGATCGCAGCATCATGTCCGTCAAATAAGGAGGCTGCAGTTACGATCCTGACTGTATGTTTTTTTGTATCAAGCATGGGTGTTTTTTAATATACAAATCCGGTTTTAAGAATGCCAAACCGCTATTTGTAAAATTACAACTAAAGAACCATGAAGAAAACAGGAA
>JBDTJV010000016.1:0-4192 GCA_039935675.1 Ginsengibacter sp.
ATGGTTAGAAAATATTTCCTAAATTTTTTATGGAATTTCTTACTTGCTGAATCTTTAATTATAAACCTTTAACTAAATTTTAAGTTATATTTCGCTGATTCAAAATTTAATTAATTCACTTTTATAAAATCATTTCCATCATTCACCCAACGCTTAATGAAAAATTTATTGGTTCTATTTTTATCAATCCTTTTATGTCAATCCTCTTTTTCACAGGTGGCAAAAATTTCAGGACAGGTAAAAGACGAAAACGAAAATAAGCCGATAAATAATGCCATAATAGCTTTGCTCACACCAAAAGATTCTATTCTATATGCCTTCACAAGATCAGATACCGCAGGCAAATATGTTTTAAAAAATGTGAAGCTAGGAAAATATATTCTAATGATTTCCCAGCCTCGGTATGCAGATCTGCTCACAGATATTAATGTAGAAAAAAACACTGAACTTTCTTTAGCAGGATTGGTTTCGAAGGCTGAATTGTTGCAGGCGGTCATTGTCAAAACCGGCTCGCCACTTAAGATAAGAGGGGATACCACTGTTTATACGGCGGATAGTTTTAAAGTAAGCGCCAATGCCAACGTGGAAGAACTGCTAAAAAAATTGCCGGGTATACAGGTAGATAAAGATGGAAATATAAAAGCCATGGGCGAAACGGTGCAGAAAGTTTTAGTAGATGGTGAAGAATTTTTTGGCGATGATCCCGGGATGGCTGTTAAGAATATCCGGGCTGATGCGGTAAAGGAAGTGCAGGTATTTGACAAAAAAAGCGATGAAGCAGAATTTACAGGAATAGATGACGGCAAGACACAGAAAACCATTAATCTTAAATTGAAGGAGAATAAAAAGACAGGATATTTTGGAAAAATAGATGTGGCAGCAGGCCCTGAAAAAAATCTTGATACCCGTTATAATGATAATATTTTATTTGGTTCCTTTAAAGGAAAAAGAAAATTTTCGGCTTTCCTTTTAAATGGAAACACGGGCCAGGACAGACTTAGCTGGCAAGATGAACAAAAATATGGTGGTAATGATAATTTTTCACTCGATGTAACGGATGATGGAGATTTGTCATTTAGCTATACAGGAAGTAGTGATGACGAACCGTATGTAGATCCGGAAAACGGCTACATGACCAATGTAAATGCCGGTATACAATACAGTAATAAGTGGAATGATAAATACAATCTGAATCTTTCCCCTAAGTACAACAGCCAGAAGTATACGAATCACCAGGTAACTTTTACTCAAACACAAATTGGAGATTCAGTGTTGAATGTCAATTCAACTGAGGACAATAATGTAAACCGTCAGAATTTTAAAATGAATGGGATAATTGATACAAAAATAGATTCCTTCAATTCAGTGAAGGTAGTTGCTAATGCTAATTTTTATCATACGGAAGGTAATGATATTCTGCAGTCCGCAACCACCGGCAATAACGAAACGATTAAAAATACAAGTAACCGCCAGTTGAGCACCAACAGTGATAAAAATGCTTTATCCGGAAATTTTATTTTCAAACATAAGTTTCATAAAGCGAGGCGCACTCTTACTTTCTCGGGTAGCTGGTATTCGCTAAATAATCAAGGCAATACTTTATTAATTTCTTCTAACCAGGCTTATTTTGATGGCAATCTATCCGGGAAACAGGATCTGAACCAAAAAAAGAATTACCAGCAATCCACACAAGATTTATCTGCAGGAGTAACTTATACCGAGCCGCTCAATAAGGAACTTTCTTTAGAACTTAAATACCAGCTGAGCTATAATAATGGAACCAACGACCAGGTGACTTACAGCTATACAAATGCTTCAGGGAAATATGATTATCTCGTGGATTCACTATCGAATAACTTTAGGCAAAATATTGTGCAAAATATTCCTTCAGCACGGATCAATTTTGCGAATAAAAAATTAAAACTAAATATCGGTTCAGGGTTTGGATTTACTCATTTTGATTTGAAGGACGTTTCGTTTAATAAAGATTACCTGAGAAATTATACTAATTTCTATCCTTCAGCCAACGCTACTTATACTTATAAACCCAATCACACTATCCAGTTTTATTATAACGGAAATACAACACAACCAAGTGTCAATCAATTGCAACCTTTAAGAAACAACAATAATTATTTTAGCCAGGTAATTGGCAACCCGAACCTGAAGCCCTCTTTTAATAATACTTTCAGGTTATTTCACCAGAATTACAATTTCTTAAAAGATATCTGGGTATATCAATCCGCGTACGCCAATGTTACACAAAATGCCATCACAACCAGCAGCATTATTGATCTTGATTCGGGAAAAACAATATCGCAGGCTATCAACGTCAATGGAAATTATAATTTTAGTTTAAATGGAGGTGCCGGATTTAAGATAAAAAAAATTGATACCCGTTTTCAATTTGGACCCAGTATAAGTCTTAGCAGGTATGCCAGCTTTATCAATAATGAAAAAAGTTATTCCAAAACTTTTTCTCCCGGTCTTTCTGGTTATGTTTCAAAATCCAAAGACAGAAAATATGATTTGTCCGTAAGCGATGAGATTGATTATAACAATAATACCACCACTCAAAACAGTACCAAAATCCATTATTACACCAACACCTTATCATTTAACGGAACCATTTATTATAAAAAAGACTGGTCAATAATTACGGATTACAATTATTATTTCCGCCAAAAAACAATTCAGTCTGACCAGGAACTAAAAACGCATATCTGGAACGCCCGCTTGCAGCGTACTTTCAAACATGATGAATTTACTGCCTATTTTTTAGTGAGGGATATTTTGAACCAGAATGTAGGCATAGATAGAAGTTTTAGTGGAAATACCTATACCCAGCAAATCAATGAAAGGCTTAAAAGGTATTTTATGATTGGCTTTACGTGGAATTTTAAAAATAAGGAATCCAAATAAACAAGATTAAAATGGCAGGAATCAAAATCAAATTCTCATTCTTAATAATGCTCCTGTTTTTGTTAGACGGTGTACATGCGCAGGTATTTCTAAACAAGGCTAAAATTGAGTATGAGGTAAAAGCAGATGTAAAGAAAACAATGGGTGACAATTCGTGGGCGGACCAACTTAAGGATAAAATACCTAGATTTAAAACCGGCTATTTTACCTTAACCTTTGCCAATGACAAAAGTATTTACCAGTTTGATCACTGGGCGCTGCCTAAATTACCTGATTTTATGATAGAGGGTGATGATGAAGAAAAATACTTCTTCAATTATGCAACCGACAAATACACCATGCAAAAAAATGTGGAAGGAAGTATTGTTAGTATTGCAGATTCCATACCCAAACTAAAATGGAAATTGGTAAATGAGAACAGGGAGATCGCGGGATTCAATTGCCGAAAAGCCTATGCAGTGATGCTTGACAGTGTATATGTGTTTGCTTTCTATACAGAAGAAATTACTTTTCCCGGAGGCCCTGAATCTTTTCATGGGTTGCCCGGTACGATCATGGGAATTACTATTCCAAGATTATACACTTCGTGGATAGCAACGAAAGTAATGGTTGAAGGGGTAGATGCTAGTTCAATCAAACCGATTGAATCCAAAACGAGTATTTCTATGAGTGAATTAAAATCTTTGATTTTTGACCGTACCAAAGATTGGTACAGTCCCGATGATCCTGATGAAAATAAGGAAGCTCAACAACAAAAAGCCAGGTTTATCTGGGAAACATTATTATAGATCGGAATACAGAACAAAAACATGAACCGGGGTTACATTATTTTTTAAACTAAGTGGCATCAGACATCCGTCATTGCCGGGAGCGAAAGAATTATTTCTATAACCACACAATTTTTCTGCTATTATTTGAATGTATTACAAAGGTGCCTACAGAGTTTGCAACCTGGAACTTTACGTTTGCCATAACTGTTTATTTACGTGTAACCATTACCGTTATCTTTTCAATTAGTACACTGCTATTAAGATTTATTATCTCAGTAAACAAACAAATTCTCTCGATTTATATTCTGTCCCTGGCCTTAATTTATATTCATATGCTATAATAAGCCCTTCAACCGTTACCTATATTTTTTTCATTTTAACTTTATGGTTTAATAAATGTCAGTGAGGCGAGTTTGCCATTATTCTTTTTCACCGTAGCGAAATAGGCTCCGCTATTAAGGTTCGTTACATCAACTGTTATTTTAGTTTTGTTTCTAACT
>JBDTJV010000017.1:0-6836 GCA_039935675.1 Ginsengibacter sp.
GCTTAAGAGAATCCATATCAATGTTCAAATCTTTTTTTACAATTTTGTTGAATTGATAGAGGCATTTTTCCAGCAAAGCCACGGTTTTTTTATCAGCGCCCTTTTGTGGACCAAAAACAGCAGCAGCCCCATTATTACCCAATAATTTGTTAGTAACATCACACAATAAAATGATCTCGCAATCTTTCAACCGGCTATCCATTTCGCTGATATCTATTCGGTTCAATGCTAATAATCCTTTAGGAAATTCGATTATTTTTCTTCCGGATTTATCCAGGAAAATTACACCCAATTCATTCAACAGCCCACTTGCCCCGTCCACAGTGGCGCTGCCTCCAAGTCCGATTATTATTTTTTTAGCCCCTTTGTCTAAAGCAGATTTTATTAGTTCTCCTGTTCCCCGGGTATTTGCTTTCAAAGGATTTAATGCATTTGCATTTAGCAACCTGATACCTGAGGCATCGGCTAACTCGATGATGGCTGTTTGGGTTTTATTTACCCAACCATAAGAAGACTGTATTTTTTTTCCAAGAGGATCGCGGACAAAGGTTGTGATCACTTTTGCTGATAACTTTTTTGAAATCAAATGTGCCGTTCCGTCACCGCCATCTGCTATGGGTATCTTTTTAATGGTGCAGGAAAGATTGCTTTTCTTTAAGCCTTCAGCGATGCATTGCGCTGCATCGGATGACGTAAGACTGCCTTTGAAAGCATTGGGGGCAATAACGATATGCATAAGCAATGTTAAGCAAATTTTTAAGATAAATAATTACAATAAAACTTCTACCAGTAAACGAATAAATATTCGATATTTCTATTTTGCGCGGTAAGTGAAATAATAATCCATTATGCAGTTTAATTTTCACCTATTGCTTACTATGTTTATTTATACTCGTGGCATTGATCCCCACTATTATATTTCAATATTGTTGTTTCTTGAGCAAAATAAAATTCGGATTTATTTATTTGTTTACTACCTTTTTTAGATCGCTTCATTGGCAAACAGGACTTTGGAAATGAGCACGAATAACTCAAAAAAAATCTGCTGTTTTTTGCTATCTTCATATATCGCCTTTACAAATCAACTATAAATTAAAAAGCGAATTAAATACTTTCAATGAATTGGATCGCTTTGGTAGAAGTTGCGTATTTCATACTGATGCTCTTAGTCATTCTAAGAGTGTTATATGATACCCGAAGTGGATCCAAAACTTTGGCCTATGTGCTCTTTATAATATTGGTGCCTGTAGTGGGAATACTTTTTTACTTTTCATTCGGTGTTAATTACCGGAAAAGAAAACTTTACAGCAAAAAAATCATTAAGGATAAAATACTTCGAAAACAGATCCACAATCGAATTTAGCAATATTCAGAAAAGATTACTAATGCCAATATTCTGCCACAATCACATCAGAGATTAGCGGCATTCATAGAAAATTGTAGTAGGAGTCCATTAACGGCGGGTAATTCTGTTAGATTACTTCTGAACGGCGAGGAAAAATTTCCCGTACTTCTTGAAGCTTTAAAAACAGCCACTTCTCATATTCACCTGGAATATTACATCTATGAAGACGACTTTACCGGCAAAGCGATTGCAGATATCCTGGTTCAGAAAGCGCAGGAGGGAGTAGCGGTTAGATTTCTTTATGATGATTTTGGAAGTCACGATCTGGGCAAGAAATTTCTTTTCCGTTTAAAAGAGGCAGGAGTGGAAACTGCACCCTTTTATGAAGTGAAATGGTACGCGTTTGCCAACCGGATCAATTATAGAAATCACCGGAAAATTATAATTATCGATGGAAAGAAATCTTTCGTTGGAGGAATTAATATAAGTGATAAATACAGAAATGATATTGATGATAACAAGCCGCTCTATTGGAGGGATACTCACTTTATGATTGAGGGACGTGCGACTTTTTACTTACAATATCTTTTCTTGTGTGACTGGAACTTTTGCCACAAAATAAAACTGGATTTTGGCACTGATTTTTTTCCTATGTATTCCGCCGAAGAAGCGATAAAGAAAGAGCTGGTACAAATTGTGGCGTCCGGGCCTGATTCTGATCTGCCTGTTATTTTGTATTCTTTGATAGAAGCCATCGGTTCCGCACAGAAAAAGATCCTGCTTACAAGCCCTTATTTTATTCCCGGTGAAAGTTTGGTAGATCATTTGATCATAGCTGCAAAAAGTGGGGTAGAGGTTAAGATTTTGATTCCCGGCATTTCAGATTCTAAAATAGTAAATGCTGCAGCCCGTTCTTATTACACGGAACTTCTGCGCCACGGTGCCCGGATATTCGAATATCAAAAAGGATTTGTTCACGCCAAAACAATGGTCATTGATGACTCATTGGCAATGGTTGGTTCGGCCAACATGGACTATCGGAGCTTTGACCTCAATTTTGAAGTGAATGCATTAGTTTACAGTTATGAGATTAATGCGCAACTCAATGACGCATTTTATATTGATCTGAAAGCTTCAGTAGAAATTAATGCGGGTGATTGGCTTAGCCGGCCAAAATACATTCATATTTGGGAGAAATTCATTCGCTTACTCTCACCATTTCTGTGATTCCTTGTAATTTCAAAAGTGAAATGAAATAAAGGTTATTTAGGATTAATACCATTGCCGCTATCACTTCCTCTTACCTGGTATACACTATCTACAATATATCTTTCCATTCCGCGCCACGGCAACGCTCCAAAATATTCTACATAGTGAACTTCAACCTCTCTTCCTGCATTGTTCAATAAAGTTTGGGCAACACTTTCTTTTGTAACGCTGAAATTAAATTCATTGCTTTGGACATTTGCTTTAAATCCACTTTGAATGATCTTGCCTTCATAAGTTTTAAATACATAACCCTTACGCATGAACGTATTTAAGGTGCCGGCTTTTGTACCGCTTCCAAATTCCCAGTAAAAATGAGAATAGAAAAATATACCCAAGCCAATTATAATAATTATAATGATGTATCTGAATATTTTGCGGGCTTTCATAATTTCTTTGAATTAAACTAAATAATTAGCGTGACGTAATTGTTGATTTTATTGTAAGTTATTGAACAACTTTTTCAATTTCAAAAAAAATATTAAATAGGCGAAACAATTTGATCATAATTTTCTTTCAAAAACGAATTTATATTTTTCAATGAAATTAAGTAACAGTAAAACAACAAATAGCTATGATTCTTGTTTTGATGATTGCAATCATTATAGATAACGAAGATTTTATCTTTAGACAACCCTTGCTGGCATCAATATTGGTGAATACATTTATCAGGATGATTCTATTTCAATAGAATTCGGCTAAAGATATTTTTTAAACCTGGATCACGGACAATTGAGAAAAATTCTGAAACAAATTAATACCTGATATCATTTAAAACCTTTTAAAAATAAAAGTATGAATACTAAAGAATTGTTTGATCTAACTGGCAAGACTGCTATCGTAACAGGCGGTGGCAATGGAATTGGTAAAGCCAGCTGCCTCATTCTTGCTGCATTTGGAGCCAATGTAGTGGTGTCAGATTATAAACTTGAAGCGGCCGAAAAAGTAGTAGAAGAAATCGTCAACGAAGGCGGTAAGGCTATGGCCATTGATTGCGATGTTACCAAAGATGAAGCCTTGGTAAACCTGGTAAATAAAACGATAGACGCTTATGGGCAAATAAATATTTTGGTTAATAATGTTGGTGGCGGCGGTGCCGGAAAGGAAAGTCCATATCAAATAGAAGTTGCACAATTTAAAAAAGTATTTGAGATGAATGTTTTTAGTATGTGGCGATTGTGCCAGTTGGTAGCGCCGCACATGAAGCAATCTGGTTATGGCAACATTATCAATATGTCGTCCATGGCAAGCATCAATACCAGCCCGGCTATTAGTGCCTATGCTTCTTCCAAAGCGGCTATCAATCACATGACGAGAAATCTTGCTTTCGATTATGGGCCTGATATTCGTATAAACGCTATTGGCCCTGGCGCGATTCGTACGGATGCGCTGGAAACCGTGTTAACTCCAGAAATAGAAAAGAAAATGTTAGCTCATACTCCTTTAGGCCGCCTGGGTAAAGTTGAAGATATTGCCGGAGCAGTTCTTTATTTTGCTGCACCAGTTTCCAATTGGGTGAGTGGCCAGGTGTTGTTTGTAAATGGTGGTGGTGTACAAACGCTTGATTGATCTTGTTTGAGATCACCATGACCTGGATTCTATTTTTTTTCATTTATCAAAAATGAAAATCAAGGATATTTATTGCCTTACTGTATTTTCAGATATAAATATTTTGTGGCTGAAAGATTAATTGCATTCCTATTCATTTGCAAAATGAATGATATATTTGATTTCAATCTTAAATATTTAATTTCAAATTATGCCACACATTGATTTGCCGGAAGGTTATCCTGGTGTTCGCAGTTTATTTATGTACAGTCCTGCGACTGCTCATCCATTAAATTTATTGGTTCAGACGCTTCTTCATGATCCCGAAACCTCAACCCTTACCCCCGGTGAAAGAGAATTGATAGCAGCCTACACTTCAGGTCTGAATCGTTGTAAATATTGTTCTTCCACACACGGAGCTATTGCCAAACACCAGCTTGGTGGAAATGCAGAAGTAGTAAATAATATATTGCATGATGACGTTAGTAATGCTGAAATAAGTGATAAATTAAAAGCGCTGCTACAGATTGCGGCCAAAGTGCAGAAAGATGGAAAAAGCGTTTCTAAAGAGGATATTGAGAATGCAAAAGCACATAATGCAACCGATAAAGAAATTCATGATACCGTTTTAATAGCAGCCACTTTTTGTATGTTTAACAGGTACGTAGATGGGCTGGGAACTTGGGCTCCGGATGATGATGCCTTATATAATGCTATAGGCAAACAGCGCGCTACAGAAGGTTACATGACCAAGCCATTTATTGTTGAACACAAATCTTAAAAAAATACTGAATGCCATACATTCCTTTAAAAGAAAATTTACCAGGTATAACGGGTTTACTGGATTACAGGAAAGACACCGCTTTGCCAATAAGAGAACTGACACAGATATTACTTCGCGGAGAATCCACCTTATCGCAGGGAGAGCGTGAATTAATTGCATCTGTAGTTTCTTATGGAAATGAATGTGCTTTTTGTACGGCAGCACACACTGCCGCAGCTGACGTTTTACTAAATGATAGTACCATTTCGGAAAAAGTAAAATACGAACCGGACACAGCACCCGTAAGTGATAAAATGAAAGCATTACTTGCCATAGCAAGAGCGACGCAAAAAAATGGTAAATTGGTTACGCCGGCTATGGTTGAAGAAGCAAAGGCGCATGGAGCCACAGATATGGAATTGCATGATACTGTATTGATTTCGGCGCTTTTCAGCCTATACAACCGATATGTCGATGGTCTTGCAAGTGTGACTCCAACCGATCCCGCTTTTTATAACAGGCTGGCCAACATTCTTAAGGATAAGGGTTACATGCCTTCAGAAAACAGGTATGCAGATCTGTAAATTGTCGAATATTGATTTCACTTTCTAATTGTTGCATAAAATAGGAATCTGGCTTTTTTGTGGATTTACTGCAATCTTAGTTTGTGACAACCGCCCAATTATTCATCTTTCACAAATTCCAAAATATCACCCGGCTGGCATTCTAACACTTTACAAATTGCTTCGAGGGTACTAAATCTCACTGCCCTGGCTTTACCCGTTTTCAAGATAGATAAGTTGGACAGAGTGAGGTCTACTTTTTCAGAAAGTTCATTTAACGACATCTTTCGCTTAGCCATCATTACGTCCAGGTTTACAATAATTGGCATTTCTTATACGGTTAATGAGTTTTCTTCCTGCATTTCAATTCCACGTTTGAATATCTGCGAAATGATATAAACAATACCTGCAATAAAAAAGTATTCGTCACCTGTGTACTTGGCCGGTAATGTAATACCGGTAGGTTCTGCCAGGTAATGGCCATAAGTTTTTCCAATGAAGGCCATTAATATCCACACACCTAAAAGCAGGTAAGAAATGGTTGCTAATTTTTTGGTTACTAACATTGAAAACGGAGATTTTAATTGAAGTTTTAGCAGCAAGCCAAATATCAAATACCAAATCAATGCTTTTGTACCGGATATGGCAATAGCTAACGACATGGCACACACGAAATACCAGGTACTATACTCGTGGATATGAAACCAGATACGTTCAATCTCATTTCCATTTTTTGCCCAATCGGGATTTATTAAACTTGCCACAAAATAAAATAGTTGGGTACCGCATTCAATGGAAAATCCAATGGCTGCTATTAACGCGAGATACTTTAATACCAGTAGAATTATTTCGGTTTTTGTTTTCATTCAAATTAGTTTAGAATGCAAATATCAGTAAATATTTATTGATAAACAATAAATATTTATTAAAATATAAAAATAGTGAAAAAGAATTTTTGCAATTAAATCAATTGGAAATGCATAACTTATTTTTTCTAAAAATATCAAATTCGGAATATTCCAGCAATTATTATCAATTGGGGCTTTCGGAATTTAAAATATTTGAAATAAAATTTTAAAAAATATCCTATTTTGTAAACACGTATTCGAATGAGAAGAATGGTAACAATATTTTTAATTTTTCAAAAATCTTATTTTACTCTTTGCAAAATAAAAATCTGACCTATTTATTGTTTTACTGAATTTTAGTATGTTCATTCCCACTGCATGATCCATTTTTTTGTTAGGTATGAATTGGCCAAGGGAATAGTTACCAGGATTGAGGTGCCCAGTTTAATAGAACCTTTTTATTCTTTTCATTCATAACATCTATCACAATAAAAATCAAATTA
>JBDTJV010000018.1:0-2800 GCA_039935675.1 Ginsengibacter sp.
GGAAACAGCGGGCAAATGGAGTTTTGAAATAAAATGTGCTGCGTGTATTGGGTATGGACATGAATGGACAGAAAAATTAAAAAATGCAAGTCTTCTTTCCGCGCAGGAATACCAGTTGTTACATACAGATTATGGAAGATTTACAGGAAATGCCGTAAATGAATTTATTGAAAAATTTGCGCTTCAACATAAGGTAAGTTTAATAGCTTCTCATGGACATACTACTTTTCATTTGCCCGGAAAAAAGATGACACATCAATTAGGCGATGGCGCTTCCATTGCAGCAGTAACCCAACTGCCGGTTGTGAGTGATCTTCGACAGTTGGATGTTGCCTTCGGCGGCCAGGGAGCGCCAATAGTACCGATGGGAGAGAAGTTGCTGTTCCCCGATCATAATTATTTTTTAAACATTGGTGGTATCGCCAATATTTCTGTTAATAGTAAACAAACAAATAGCATCGATTCTCATTCTGAAGAAAATGAGTTTATTGCTTTTGATATTTGCGCAGCAAACCGGGTTTTGAATATGCTTGCTTTAGAAAAAAATCTGTCTTTTGATGAAGATGGAAAAATGGCTTCATCAGGAAAAATAAATGAGGATCTCTTGCAGAAATTGAATTCTTTGAATTACTATTCCCTTCCTTATCCTAAATCTTTGGCCAAGAGTTTTGGTACAGATATTATTTACCCATTGATCAAAAGTTACGATCTGATAACAGAAAATTCTTTGTGCACTTATATTGAACATATAGCTTTTCAAATAAAAGATGCACTTAATCCGTTCTTTAATAAGATGGAAGTTCAGCAACTGATGGTAACAGGTGGCGGAACATTTAATAAATTCCTTTTGAAGAGAATTGAAAAGCATTTGGAAGAGATCAATTTTGAAGTTTTTATTCCTGTTGATGAAGTGGTAAATTATAAAGAAGCGTTGATCATGGCTTTACTTGGAACTTTGCGTTGGCGAGAGCAAGATACAGTCCTGGCATCTGTAACAGGAGCCACAAGAAATAGTATAGGAGGGGCTTTATGGCTAGGTACGGAAGCCTAAAATAAATGGTTTTAAGATTTTGTAATGCTTATTTTTCTTATTTTCATTTCCAAATAGATTTCAATGATAAAATCCTGTTTCGCAATTTGTATGTTGTCTTTTGTTTTATATGCCTGCAACGGCAGCCAAACCCGTGAAAAGGTAGAAAAAGAAGCTTACCAGATCAACAAGAACGCCCTTTTTGCTAAAGAGGTAAAAGAACCGGCTATGTTTTTAACCGTAAACGGAATCAGCAAAAAAAATATTATAGGTCAAACGGTAGTAAAAGGAACGTTAACCAATAAAGCTTCTATAGCTACTTATAAAGATGTAGATTTAAAATTATCATTCTTTTCAAGAACCAAAACATTGCTGGAAACAGACAAAGAGACCATTTACCTTATCCTGGATCCCGGAGAATCGAGGGGTTTTAAAACAAAATATTTTGCGCCAAAAGGAACGGACAGTGTGGCTCTGCAGGTTTTGGGTGCCAAAATTATTGACCAATAACGTCGATCAAATTTTTCTTTAATAAAAGAGATGCCAACATTAGTTAACGTTGGCATCTCTTTTATTATACTGTCTATAGTAAACGAATAAATAAGTGGCTTTTCTATTTCTGTAGTATAACAGCTATGGGTAAACGAAATTATTTCTCTTCAAAATAATTGGCGCCCAACAATTCGTAACGTTTATAAAGGTCAGGCAATTCAGTCCTGAATCTTGTAATATTCCGGCTATCTTTCGGCGACCAAAGTACTTCACTTAAAGCACTCATTCGTGGAAAGATCATGTAATCTACTTTTTCCGGACTGGCCATGTATTCTGTCCACACATTTCCCTGCGCGCCTAATATATAATGCGCTTCAGATTCTTTTAGTTCTTTTGGAACTGGATTATAACTATACACTGTGTCTAGAGGAAGATAACCACCAATGGTGAGACTGTCGCTGTTTTTCATTTGGGCATGATCAAAATAACAATATGTTCCGGGCGTCATGATCACATCATGATGTTGTTGAGCGGCTGCAATTCCTCCTTCTTCGCCACGCCAGCTCATCACAGTGGCATTAGGTGCCAATCCACCTTCCAGGATCTCGTCCCAACCGATAATTTTTCTTCCTTTACTATTTAAATATTTTTCGATCCTCTGGATAAAATAGCTCTGCAAACCATGCTCATCTTTTAAGTTTTTTTCTTTGATCAGTTTTTGGCAAAAGGCAGATTCTTTCCAATAAGTTTTTGGGGCTTCGTCTCCGCCGATGTGAATATATTTTGACGGAAATAATTGCATCACCTCATCCAATACATTTTCAAGAAATTTAAAAGTATATTCAGAAGGAACAAATATATCATCGAAAACACCCCAGGTTTGCTGTACCTGTTTGCCATCGCGGCTTCCGGCCCACGTTGTTTTGTCCGAGATAGGAGTTGATTTATCCGGAAAACAGCTTAGTTGTGGATAAGCAGCAATCGCAGCGGATGCGTGTCCCGGCATTTCAATTTCAGGAATAATGGTTATAAATCGATCCTGTGCGTATTTCACTACATCTTTAATTTGCTCCTGTGTATAAAATCCACCGTAATGAGCATTGTCATTTCCTGTACCGGGATAGTGACCGATAATGGTTCCGTTTCTAAAGCCTCCAACGGAAGTAAGACGAGGGTACTTTTTAATTTCTATTCTCCATCCCTGGTCTTCGGTTAGGTGCCAGTGAAAAGTATTGTATTTGAAATAAGCAAGATAATCAATGTATTTTTTTATATAAT
>JBDTJV010000019.1:0-3915 GCA_039935675.1 Ginsengibacter sp.
TCAAAATTGGCCTCTTTTATATAACCTTTGCTGAAATCGAACTTGTATTTATCATAGGCAAGAACTGTCACCTCAAAGGAAGAAAGCAATTTTGCAAACGCAGAACCGGTATTTCCAAACCCTATAATTCCGACTGTTTTTCCTTCTAATTCCATTCCCCGGTTGGCTTCTCTTATCCATTTTCTGTCTTTAATTTCTTCAAAGCTGGAAGTGATCTTATTGGTAAGATTTAAAATTAATCCCAGGGCGTGTTCTGCTACGGCATTGCGGTTTCCTTCAGGGCTACTCACGCACTTTATGTGTTTTGATTCCGCATATTCTACATCTATCAATTCCATTCCACTACCTAGTCGCCCGATCCATTTTAACCTGTTCGCTTTATCAATCAAGGGTTTGTCAATCGTAATTCTCGTAGTCACTATAAGGCCCTCAGCCTGGCTTATAATATCGCTTAGCTCCTCATAAGTGATTTTATCAGCAAAAAGAACAGAATATCCATTATGCTGCAGTGTATCCAATAAATACTGGTGAGCTTTGGCGGTAATAATTACTTGTTTATTCAATTTTTTTTATTTTATCAATGCTTGTCTGCAGCGTTTGAATTTCCTGATGAGGCAATGTCAACTTATAATTATAAAATACTTTTCTGGTGTAATTGCTTGTTTACTGTCAACCTGCTACCGCGATCATGCTGATTTCTACGTTTACATCTTTGGGCAATGTTTTGACAGCAACTGTTTCACGAGCGGGGAAATCGTTCTCAAAATATTTACCGTATATAGCATTTACTTCTGCAAAAGAACTCATTTCTTTTAGAAAAATGGTTGTTTTTACAATATGGCTGAAGTTTAGTCCTGCTTCCGACAAAACAGCTTGCAGGTTTTCCATTACCTGGGTTGTTTCTTCTGTAATATTAGTGGTAACAAGCTCGCCTGTTCCAGGTTTTAGCGCTACCTGTCCTGATAAAAATAGAAAACCGCCCGCTTTTACGGCCTGGCTATATGGACCGATTGGCTCAGGCGCACTTGAAGTGTTAATAATTTCTTTATTCATATTTGAATTTTTCAAAAGACTTTAAAGTTGCAAAACTTTCCATCAATTAACAAACCTATTTTTGCAAAAAATGAAGTATGGAAATATTAATTGTGGGGAATGAAGATCAAAAGGAAGAATTCTTATCTGGGGTAAATGATAAAAACCATCTCATTTTTGTGGCAGATCTTCCTGCGAAAAATGACTACAAAAACTATGAGGCTTTTTTTATTCTTTCAAAAACAAATTCACCGATAAATTTTGATCTTTTTGAGAATAAACCTGTTTTTATTAATGAAGTCATCAAAACTTCCTCAGAATTAAATTGGCCAATAAACGTTGCCCGGATCAATGGATGGCCAGGATTTATTCAAAGGAAAACCTGGGAAATTGTTTCAAAAAATATGAGTGTCCGTGAAAAAATTGCAACGCAGATAGATCGCAAGATAATTTCTGTAAAAGATGAACCAGGATTAGTGGCTGCAAGGGTGATCAGTATGATAATCAATGAAGCATTTTTTGCTATTGAAGAAAATATAAGCAGTCGTCAGGAAATCGATATGGCGATGAAACTTGGAACAAACTACCCTTTCGGCCCTTTTGAGTGGGCGGCAAAAATTGGAATAGAAAATATTTATAATCTGCTTGAAACATTGGCAAAAAAAGAGGATCGTTATCTTCCTTCAAATGAACTGAAAAAAGAATTCTTAGAAAAAAGTAAACTTTAAATGGAATACCTGTTAAATATTGATACGACCACCGAAAATGCAATAGTGTGCCTGAGCAAAGGTTCGGAGGTAATTTCTTCAGCAACAAATCCTAAGTCAAAAGAACATGCCGCATTCTTACATGTTGCCATTCACCAAATTTTAAAAGAAAACTCGTTATCGGTTTCTGAATTAAAAGCTATCGGCGTGGTAGGTGGTCCAGGTTCTTATACAGGAATAAGGGTTGGCCTGTCCACAGCAAAAGGGCTTTGTTATGCCTTGAATATTCCTTTGATGATGTACAACACCCTGGAATTAATGGCCTTTTCAGCCCTGGGAAAGGAAAAAAACTTTGATGCCATGTATTGCCCAATGTTAGATGCACGCCGTATGGAGGTTTTCACTGCGGTTTATGATTCCCGGCTTGCTTCGGTTTTCCCTCCGTCTGCTTTGGAATTGACTGAAAACACATTTGCCTCCTTGATTGAAAAGAATACGATTTATTTTTTCGGAAATGGCGCTCAAAAGTTTAAGGATTTGATTAAAAGTGTGGGCAAAAATGCTTACTTCCCTGACAATCACATCAATTCTGAAAGTCTTGCCAGCTTTGGCTGGAATAAGTTTGAAAATAAAGAGTTTGTAAGTTTAATATCATCTAAGCCATTATACCTAAAAGAATTTTATACAAACGCTAAATTAAGGTGAAGATTAACTTTTTTTAATATTTCGTTACAGAATATATCTATTTACTATACGTACCTTTGAATACGAAAAATTACTTGTTTTATTAATATAAAATCAATTAAAATCTATTATAATGACATTAACAGCCCAAAGCCCGGAAACAAACCGATTGGAGCACACTAAAGAAAGTGATGCTCTAAGTAATATGGATTATTTGAAGATCAAAAAAGCAGCGCTGGTTTTACGTTCACTTAATCATAAGCTAAGGCAGCAAATTCTTAAAACGATTGATGAACATCAAAGAATTACTGTAACTGAACTTTATGTAAAGCTTCGACTGGAGCAATCAGTTGCTTCTCAACACCTTGCTATTTTAAGAAAGGCAGACATTGTAAAAACTGTTCGTGAGGGAAAGTTTATCTTTTATACTATCAACGAAGACAGAATAGCAGATATCAATAAGTTTGTAAAAGAACTTGTTGGCTAATGAAGAACGATTTCAAATAATATTTCGGATTTCGATCCTATTTTTTGCGCCATATTTATGAACTTAGCATAAATATGGCTTTTTTATAAATTTTGTGGTTATGATTATAGAACAACTTTATACCGGCTGTTTAAGTGAAGCAGCCTATTTTATTGAAAGCAATGGCGAAGCAGCTGTAATAGATCCTATCAGGGATACAGAAGGATATTTAAAATTGGCCAAGGAACGTGATGCCTCGATAAAATATATATTCGAGACTCACTTTCATGCCGATTTCGTAAGTGGTCACCTAGATTTGTCAAAAGAAACGGGTGCCCCAATTGTATATGGCCCACAAACAAAAGCAAATTTTAAATTTCACCTTGCCAAAGACGGAGAAGAATTTAAGATCGGAAATGTTACGATCCAGGTGATTCATACGCCCGGGCATACTTTGGAATCCACTTGCTATCTTTTAAAAGATGAAAAGGGAAAACCTTATTGCATTTTTACAGGCGACACCTTGTTTGTCGGCGATGTAGGCCGGCCCGATCTTAGCAGTGGCAACCTTACAAAGGAAGAACTCGCTTCCATCATGTATGATTCAATTCAAAATAAACTAATGCCTTTACCAGATGAGTTAATTGTGTATCCAGCTCACGGACAAGGAAGCAGTTGTGGGAAAAATTTGGGTCCTGAAAATTATACAACTATTGGTGCTCAAAAAGAATCCAACTATGCCATGCAACCGCAAACGAGGGAAGAATTCATTAAATCAGTGACGGAGGGACTCGAAGAATTGCCGCCTTATTTTAAGATAAATGCCCAGATCAATCAGGACGGTTACCAGGAGCTAAATGCAGTAAAATCAAAAGGCCTGAAACCTTTTACTGTTGAGCAATTTAAATTACAAATAGCAAGTGGAGCAGTAGTTTTAGATACCAGGACCGCTGAAAAATTCACTGAAAGTTTTATTCCAGGCTCAGTTTTCATCGGGCTGGAAGGAAGATTTGCAGAATGGGCAGG
>JBDTJV010000020.1:0-5388 GCA_039935675.1 Ginsengibacter sp.
AGTCATCGCGGTTTGGTTCTTTGGCGGCAACAGAAAAAGAGGCATACACCTGGTAATTGTGCCTGTTAAATGAAATGCCTGCTTTTGGATTAAAAAAAGAATAACTCTCGGCAATTTTCATTTCAGGATGGTCATCAAAACCGTCGATCTTATAATTGATCAGTCGTTGTTGCAAATCTAAAAACCCGGTAAAGCCAGATCCGAAAGATTGCATCAATTTAGCATATAAATTAAAATCATTCTTCCGTGCAGGAGCGTTAAAATATTTGTAGTCTTTTGGGACACCTTGTTGCGCCCAGGTTACAATGTCGTAATGTTGTCCGTCGTACTTTGTAATCCCACCTCCAAAAGTAATCATCGTTTTATTCTTATGATATTGCAAAGAAAAAATAGATCCATAAAAATAATTATCCAGCCAAAGTCTTCTTATAAGGTCTGTTGAAGAAATTGTATCGTTGCTACTGATAATATCCGGAAGATAATAATCGCTGAAAGCCTGGTCGGCCTTGTACTCTTCATAATATCCTTTCCCTCTCGTAAGAAAGGCATCGACGTTATAACTAAATACTGAATTGATCTTATGATTGAAAAATAGCTGGTAATGTGTTTGGATATAATTATCCGTTTCATTGCCATAAGGCGTACCCGGTTTTTCTGTACCAGAAGAATTGTAAGTTCGATCACTGTCTAGATAGCTTTGAGGCACGCCGTTCCATGCCTGGTAAGTTTTTTCTTTTCCACTAATTAAATTAAAACGTAATGAACTTTTATCATTAATATAGGCAGCGCTGAAATAAAGTGATTTAAGGTTTGAAGTGGCGCGGTCAATATAACCATCGCTGGAAATCCTTGAAACTCTTGCATCGATCAAAAAATGATTGGCCAATAATCCTGACCCTACTTTTAAGGTATTTTTCCAGGTATTAAATGAGCCAAAGCTGTTATTGAGCTCAAGGTATTTTTCTTTATTTACTTCATTGGTTGAAAGATTGATAGTTGCACCAAAAGCCCCGGCACCATTGCTCGAGGTTCCTACACCACGTTGTATCTGGATAGAACTAATGGAAGAAGACACGTCGGGAAGATCTACAAAAAAAGTTCCCTGGCTTTCTGCATCATTATAAGGAATTCCGTTCAGCGTCACATTGATCCTGGAAGCATCTGTGCCGCGGATATGAATTCCGGTATATCCCACTCCATTTCCGGCATCAGAATTTACTACAACAGATGGCGTTTGATTTAAAACAAAAGGAAGATCCTGCCCCATGTTTACCTTTGCTATTTGGGCTTCATTCAGGTTAGTCTTTGTAAAAGGAGCCTTATCCGCAGCACGTATGGAGGTCAATTCAATATTATCAAGCATTAAAGTGTCACCCAATTTGTGACGGGAAGTGTCCTGGGCATTTGCAAAAAAGGCTAAAGAAAAAAAGGATTGAATAAGTAATATTTTTTTCATGTTTGTAATTTATTGATCACTACAATGCATGAAAGGGAAGGCTGGTAAAGGTTTTTTGTCCTCCCTTCGCAGGCATTATCCTGATCAGGTCTGCGGGTATTTTCTCAGCAATTCTTCTAAAAATGAAGATGCACCCCGGTTTAAAAATTATTTTGAGACGCAAAGATAATAAACCTCAAAATCATTTAAAAAAAATTGTAACTTTTTGCTTCCAATCACGTTTGACTAAAAAACAAATTTTTATGAAATCTCTTTTACTTATTCTTTTCACCGTATTGGGTGCACAGGCATTTTCACAAACAATTATTAATGATCAGAATGCAGATGTAAGGAATGTGGGATCCTTTTCGGCAATCAGGGTTTCCGGTGGTATTGATGTATATCTGTCGCAAAGCAACGAATATGCCCTGGCAGTAAGCGCCTCCGACGACCAGGTACGCGACAATATAAAAACAGAAGTAAATAACGGCGTGTTGAATATTTCATACAATGGAGGAAAACTAAGATTTAATTCTGACCGTAAATTGCGCGCCTATGTTTCGTTTAATACGCTTCAAGGACTTGAAGCTTCAGGCGCCTGTGACTTTATTATAAATGGCGTATTTAAAAGCAACAGTGTAAGAATAAAACTATCAGGGGCTTGTGATATTATCGGTAAAATCGATATTGACAATCTCCAGTTGGATCTTAGCGGAGCTTCAACTGTAAAAGTTACAGGAAATGTCCAAAATGTAAAGATCAATGCGAGTGGCGCCAGCGATGTAAAAAATTATGACCTGGTGGCTGATAATTGCGTTGCTGATATTTCCGGGGCGAGTGATGTTAAAATCACAGTAAATAAATCTTTAGCAGTAAAAGCGAGTGGGGCAAGTTCACTTTACTATAAAGGAACTCCAGACAAAAAGGATGTGAGGTCAAGTGGCGCCAGCAACATTTCTCAAAAAGATTAGAAGTTTAATAAACCTGGCCTATCCATATTAAAAAAGGAAATATTGATTCGTAATGAGGATTTTCAGTTTTCACTTCCTCCAGGCCAACCCTGGAAACGCCTTGAATTCCTTTCTTGTCCAATACATCAAAAATCTGCTGCATATTCGTGTAATCATTTTGACAAAGCCAGAATTGAAGCCTGGGCTTTTTTCTTGATTGCGTTATTTTTTGAGCAAGCAGGGAGTAATCTGTATCTTTTAAAGAATGATTTAAATCACCAAGATAACCAACCCTGTCAAAGATCTGCCAGTTTTCCCACGCAATATCAAAAGCGGAGGTGCCTGACCTACCAGAACCAGCGATGGTAATGGAATTAAATTTTCTTACACCTGATTTCTTTTTTATAAAAGGTAATAATTCATTCACAATGAAATTATCATACTTTACTGCGAGCGTTCCTTTATTATTTTCCGTAAAACCTGCTACACCATATTCCTGGTCAGGATCAAATGGTTCAACACCGACAATGATCAAAGGCTTAATCATCTTTTTGCGGTAATAAGTATCTAAGACATTTTTAATATCCATTTCCTTCAACAGGTTTGCATCATTTATAATCAACAAATTAAGATCGCTCTTATTTTTGGGAATAGGTGTGCTGATGACTGAAAGGTTTATGTGTTTCTGAAGATGCCGGGAATAAATTTGATCCGAATTTACTTTAATCTGAGGATTGCATCCGCAGGCAACAATTAATAAAAATAAAATGCAGGGGTTTAACTTCATTAAGCTCAGTTTTATGATTTGCTAAGGTATAAAAATTTGGTGGCAACTTATTAAGGCCTTACATTTGCACTCCTAAATCGCGAAGTAGAGCAGCGGTAGCTCGTCGGGCTCATAACCCGAAGGTCGGAGGTTCGAACCCTCCCTTCGCAACAAAAAATCCCGAAAAAATTCGGGATTTTTTATTTTATTCTTATAAAAACTGCTTCCTATTTTAATTTTAAAAAAATAGAAGACTTCTATCTCCCAAATAGCTAGGATGATTTATACAATACAGCAAGAAAAAGGCTGGATTCTACTATTAATATTTATATTTTAAGGAGTAAGCAAACAAATAAGTTGTTTTTTCTTTTCACGATAGAATAATGAAAAATTTCACAGATCCTTCCTCCTAAATTTTTTTACCGAAAAAAATAAAGGTAAAATAATCCAAATAGTTAAGCCTAAAAAGGAAAGAATAATCCCAGTACTATTGCCAAAGAATTCCCGAAATACAGCTCCTGTATAACCCATTAACGCAGAAATATCCATTTGTAAAAGTATTTGGATCCGCCCAAGATCTATGGGATTTAAAAAGCTAAAAACGATCATTACTTTTTCCAAAGGATAATCCTGGAACTGAAATAAAAAAAACAAGACCAACGCATCAAAAATTAAGGAAAAATAAAGCCACAGTAAAATTGACAATCCAATTCCTTTAGCCTTATCGCGCGTAAGGCCTGCAGCCAACATCGCGATGCTTACAAAAACTATTGTCAAAAAAAGGCCCATACCGATCATCATAAACCCGGTGGCATCCGGATGATAAATTAAGATGGGAATACCGGCGCCAATGAAAAAAGCCAATGCTAAAGAAAAAGCTAATCCTGAAAAAATACTCAGCCAGATCTGTTTTCTTTTTAAAGGTTGGCTTACCAGCAATTCTATAAATTCAGAACTGTTATAAATATAAATAGTAGAGAAAATAATACAAATAAGTGGAACAATGATCAGGACAATATTTAATAAACTTAATAATCCTTTGGCTGCATTGTCTTCCAGGTTGAAAACACTAAATGATATTACCAGCAACAAAAAAGTATAGATCAAAACAATTTTATTCTGAACAATATCTACAATTACATATTTTAATAATTTTTTCATAATTCTATTTTCAACAAAAGCCTATTCCCCTCGTTAAACCACTACTTCAGGCTCAAGCATTATTTTTGCGATTGCTTTAGATAATTTTGATTCGCCCGTTTCCTGTCTCAGATCTGAGAGCTTTTTATGGAACAACAACTTACCTTCCTGCATATAAAAAACCTGTGTGATCAGATCATCCAGTTCACTTAAAATATGAGAAGTGATGAGCACCAGTTTCCCTTTCTCTTTTTCTTTAATTATTTTCTGTTTCAGTTTTTCTGAGGAAAGAGGATCGAGACCGGCAGTTGGTTCATCAAGGATTAATACATCCGGATGAAACATGAAAGCCAGCGCAGCACTCACTTTCTGGGTGGTTCCGCCACTAAGAGTTCTCATTTTTTTTTGCAAAATATTATTGAGACCAAAACTTTTTACCAGTTCTTCATCCGGCTTGATATTGCTTCCCTTACGGATATCTTTCATCATTTCAATGATCTGTGCTATTGTCATGTTCTCGGGATAACGTCCTATCTGGGGCATGTAGCCAATATAACTGCGATACATCCATTTATTTTCTATCGGTTCATTATTAAAAAGAATCGATCCACTATCGGGCACTACCATTCCTAATAATGATTTGATCAATGTTGTTTTCCCACACCCATTAGGACCTAACAAGGCAACGCATTCGCCTTTGGAAAACGTAACAGATACATTATCCAGGGCTTTTAATTTTCCAAATTTCTTGGTAATATTTTTCGCGCTGATCATAGTTTTATTGGTCGCATTAAAGGGGTTTCGTCTTCGAGGTTTTGCGGAGTAATACCCGGTAATACTTTTTCGCTCTTGTCTAATAGAGAAACAATCAGGCTTCTGAAAAGCATGAGTGCTGCCGGGTTACTGTCAATAATCATAGAATACATACTTACCGGATGGTAGGGAACATCGCCAATGTTATCTCTATTCAAATCATATCCCTCATATTTATCCCAGTAGTTTCCGTTAAAAGTATTCATCACAAGAGTTCCATTGGTACCTATGTCAAAAGTATTACCCATAAAATTATTTTGGGTAATAGTATTATTAATGCTGCT
>JBDTJV010000021.1:0-9605 GCA_039935675.1 Ginsengibacter sp.
CGTTATGTTTGGTTTTACAGTGAACAATTAAACTGGTGGAAAAAGCCCGATGCGGTGCTCGCAAATATAATTTTGGATGTAAAAAATAAAGCCAATAATAATATTCAAAATATTCAAGAGAAAAAAAGTGGTTATTCTTCTTTGGAAACATTATCAGGTGATGGTCAATCCGATGCTGGATTCAACTTCAGTTATTCTGTTCAAAAACGAACGCTCTTCATTAGTAATCTAAAAAAAGAGACGAAAACTTTAAATATTTACATCAACTCACGTTTAATAAGGTCTGTAAACGATCCACAATCAAGCACTTCCTTTACTTTTAATAAACAACAAAGCAAAAAAAATATCATAGTCGTAGCTAAGGACAACAATGATCATTATTCAATTGCTTTTATCAATTGACGATTGGTGTTTTGAGTACACTATTTCGTGAGATTGTAAATCACATTACCAATGAGGGCAAGTGAAGACAATACTACAGACCACTCCGCAATAGATGGCCGGTATCTATTCTTTTGGTCTTTTTGAGGAACAAAAATCTCCGAACGAGGCGTTACCGATGGATAAGATTTAAAGAAAAGAAAATGTTTTACTGATGCTGCTTTTCCATCTGCATGTATAACCAACGCACCGGTTTTTCTTGCGTAAGGGGTAAAGTTTCCTGCCTGTAAAATATAATATTTCAGGTTTTTGTTCGGTTTATAGGGAATGATCGTCGGATTATAGACTTCCCCGGAAACCTTTACCAGGTTAGAACTTCTGTTAACTGTAAGAACGTCCCCATCATCAAGCCTCAGATTTTCAGAATTCCCCGGATCTGATAGTGCAGTTTTAAGATCAACACTAATCAGATCATAAGATTTATACAATTCATCTTTTAACCGGGGATGAACCGAAAGACTATCAGGATCGATATTTAATATCCTTTGGAAAAGCCGCTCTCTTTCTGCAGGGGTAAGATTGGATTGGATTTTTCTGCGAATCGTAATCGAGGAACTATCAGCAGATGCTTTAAAGCCTCCTGCTCTTTTCAAGATATCTGAAATCCGGTCGCCACTTTTCTGCAAACCATATCTTCCCGGGCTCATTACTTCTCCCATCAACAAAACTGTTCTTTGTGGACTATAACCCGGTAAACTTTTAATAATAACAATATCATACGGTTGTAACAAAACATCTTCAGGACGTGAATCATTCTTGGATAGATCAACTGTAAAGATTTGGCTTTCGTTATGAACCGCTTCATCCACATTTGCATTTCGTATTCTCCTGGAAATTTCAATTGTGGAAGAATCCCCGAATTCAGAAATACCACCAGCAGATAATAAAAGGTCACGGAGAGAAATATTTTCTCTCCACGGTATTAGTCCCGGCTTTCTTACGTTACCTTCTATCGAAACATACGATTTATCATTGAATTCAAAAATGGAATGAACTGCCACAGAATCATCTTTAATAAGGTCAATATTGGATTCAGCACCAGCAAGGGAATCCATATCTACCGAAACAATCGTTGGCATTTTATTTTTAAAATAACGGAATATAGAAATCCTTTTTACATAAGCATCTCTTGTAAAACCACCTGCTCTGTCAACAAGATCTTTCAATGTCATCCCATTGGTAAGTTGGAAAGGCCCTGGTCTGAAAACAGAACCAGTTATCATAACCCGATTTCCGAATTCATCTTTTAGTTTACCAACAATATATTTATCACTTCCATTCGCTTTGAAAGTATTGTACTCATTTTTAAGTACATCAATGATCCTTTTTGAAGTATCGGTAATTCGTATTAATGTGACAGCGCCACGGTAAGCATTATCCGTAAAACCTCCACTATAATTTAGCAAATCCCTAAAGGTTTCAGTATCCAGCATTTCAAATTTTCCTGGCCGTTTTACACTTCCCTCTAATGTAACGCGATTTTTATAATAGGGAATTCTTATTACATCACCTTCCTGCAAAAGGATGTTGTCCCTATTATATCCATTTACCAGGAATTGATATAAATCAGCTGTTTTCTTTACCTGGTTTCCCCTAATGACCTGGATATCCCTGTAACTTCCCAATGGAGTTGGGCCACCGCATAAATAGAGAATGTTGTAAAGAGTAGTTAAAGAAGAAACAGTATAAGTTCCCGGCTTTTTGGCCTCGCCGATTACGGTAACACGAATACTTCTGATCTTTCCAAGTGTGATCTGCACTTTTGTTTTTCCGGTATTGATGGCTTTATAAATCGTAGCTGCTAATTTGGATTTTATTTTATCCCGGGCCTGTTCTATGCTTAACCCGTTCACCATTATGGGCCCAACGTTCGGAATATATATTTCACCTTCTTCATTTATCGTGAGATGATATTGCTTTTCGCTATATCCATAAATAGAAATAACCAATTCGTCATCAGGGCCTAAAACATAACCTGCAGGGGCAGGAATTCGAAGATTGGGCTCAAAAACAAGGCTGTTGCTTGTAAAAAGTTCCGATCCAAAAATGCTTTCGTCTGCCTTAAATCTTTGTAAAGGAGGGCTTTTGCCTGTTGTGTCATAAATGTGAGCTGTTTCATTAGCAGGATTTTCGACTGTATCAATTGCTGACTTTTTACTTATTGCAGCAATAGATTGAAGCCTGTCCTTTAGTTTATTTATCTCAGTCGCAGGCAGGCCACGGTCTGTCAATATTTTGTATAATTGGTCCGCTGAGAGTCCAGTGGATATTGCTTTTTGGTAAAAACCGGCCAGGTCGTTATCACTATAATTATCGATATTTATGTTACTTAAATCTTTTACGTCCAAAAGGCTGTTTTGGGCAACTGCACGATTGGCCCATGCAAGTAATGTCAACGAAAAAATTATCAATATTCGCATTAATCTCATATATCCCTCTTTATTTTCAAACCAGCTAAACCAGCTTTAAAATTGCCAGCGAAGTTAATAATATTTTTGATTTTTAATTAAAGCAGATTGAGGAAATCCTTTCAATAAAACTTTGATTTTGTGAAAGAAAAGATGTTTGAAGCTTCAGAATCCTGCCCAAGAAAAAAGTAAAAGAATTTGCGAAAAACTATCTTTAAAAGCCGATCTATTTTTATCCGCCAAAAAAAATTAAAAAAGAAAAATCCCGCATATTTGTTCGTTTACTATAATGGTAGCAGCTTTATTTATTAAAATTCCTAATTGCATGAACCAGTTCAATCGATTTTCTCGTTTCTGATAATGGGAATCCATTTCCGGCCAGAATCTGTTCATACGACTTAGTATGAAGTTCTGTAAATCCATCGCTGAATTCAAAAGATTCTCCATCAATTTCTAAAATTCTGTAGGTGCGTTTGCCAGCTGCTTTTACCTCCGCAGGCAATTGGTTGGCATCAATACTTAGTTTCCATTTCACGGTGGCATTTTCTAATTCTAAAACGCCGGATGCATTACTTGCCGAATGTTCGTTTACAATATTTTCTTTTACATCCCCAAATATCCACATCAGCATATCAAAAAAATGAACTCCAATATTAGTAGCAATTCCGCCACTTTTTGAAATATCACCCTTCCAGCTTGCATAATACCAATGGCCACGACTGGCGATATAATCCAAATTCACCTGGTGCTTTTTCACTTTTGGCCCTGCTGCAATTTTATTTTTCAAAGCAATAATTGCCGGATGCAATCGCAATTGTAAAATCGTATAAATCTTATTCCCGGTTTCTTTCTCAATTTCTGCAAGTGCATCAATATTCCAAGGGTTGAGTACAACGGGTTTTTCGCATATAACGGTCGCGCCTACACGCAATCCAAAACGTATGTGAGAATCGTGTAGATAATTGGGGCTGCAAACACTCACAAAATCAATTTTTACACCCTTCCGTTTTTGCTTTTCAACATGCCGGTCGAAGCGTTCAAATTCTGTGAAAAAATCGGCCTCAGGGAAATAACTATCTAAAATACCAACCGAATCATTTTTATCCAATGCGGCAATCAAATTATTCCCGGTATCTTTTATCGCCTTCATGTGACGAGGCGCTATGTATCCTGCTGCGCCTACCAAAGCAAAATTTTTCATGGATTACTTTGTTCTTTTTACAATATTATTTTCCAATAAATATTCCTGCTGACTTTCCGGGCAAACCGCAATATTTTCACTATTGAAATTGAGTTTGTGCCCATATTCACTCATCCAGCCTTTTTGTCTTCCCGGGTTTCCTACAATCAAGGCAAATGCCGGAACGTCCTTGGTAACGACAGCACCTGCGCCGATAAAGGCAAATTCACCGATTGTATTTCCACAAACAATTGTTGCATTTGCACCGATGCTTGCGCCTTTTTTGATCAAGGTTGTTTTATACTGATCTTTTCTGCTGACGGCGCTTCTAGGATTAATTACATTAGTTAAAACCATGCTTGGTCCAAGAAACACATCATCTTCACAAACGACACCTTCGTAAATACTAACATTATTTTGCACGCGCACATTATTGCCTAAAATTACTTTTGGTGAAACAACAACATTCTGTCCTAAGTTGCAATTATTTCCAATTTTTGCGCCAGACATTACGTGGCTGAAATGCCAGATCTTAGTTCCCTCTCCTATTTCAGAATTATCATCAATGATTGATGAAGGATGCGAATAATAACCCATATAAAATTTATTTTTCTATGTTTTTAAGATATTCGCCATAACCGCTTTTTTCAAACTTTTTGGCAAGTAACAGCAATTGTTCCTTATCTATAAAATGCATCCGGTAAGCAATTTCCTCCAGGCAACCAATTTTAAATCCTTGTCTTTTTTCTATAACCCTTACAAATTCGGAGGCGTCATGTAACGATTCAAAAGTACCAGTATCGAGCCATGCAAATCCACGATCCAGGACAGCCACTTTCAACTTCTTGTCTTCCAGATACTTGCGGTTGACATCAGTAATTTCATATTCTCCCCGTGGCGACGGCGCAATATTCTTTGCAATCTCCACTACAGAATTATCGTAAAAGTATAAACCAGGAACCGCATAATTTGATTTCGGATTATTTGGCTTTTCCTCTATGCTGATAGCAATATTATTTTTATCAAATTCAACCACACCATATCTTTCGGGATCGCTTACAGGATAGGCAAAGATGACAGCACCATCAGGATTTGCCGATTGCTGTAGCAAATGTGAAAAACGACTTCCGTAAAAAATATTATCTCCTAAAACCAAAGCAGCTGCATCTTTTCCAACAAATTTTTCTCCAATCACAAAAGCCTGCGCAAGGCCGTTTGGCTTATGCTGAATTTCATATTGAAGTTCGCATCCCCACTGGCTTCCGTCGCCTAGCAATCTTTTGAATTGTGCCTGATCCTCAGGTGTTGTGATAATCAATATTTCCCTTATCCCCGCCAACATCAATGTTGACAATGGATAATAGATCATCGGCTTATCGTAAATAGGCATTAGTTGCTTACTTATACCCATTGTAATTGGATATAATCGGGTACCGGAGCCACCGGCGAGAATAATTCCTTTCATTGAAATATATTTTGAGGGTTTATCTTTTAAAAAAATGAAGCTGAATATTTGTTATCGGAATGATTATTATTGAATAGTCAAAGATATTTTTCTCCCAAGTCCAAGCTCCAATAACTTATATAAAGTAGAAAGTTGAATGTCACTATGGCCATTTTCAATTCTGGATATAAAACTTTTTTTCGTTCCTGTTCTTTCTGCCAGTTCTTGCTGTGTCATGTTAGCAATTAATCTTTCTTCTTTAATTACTTCACCAATGGCAAATGCTTTAGCCTTAATTTCAAAATCTGTCCTTTCCTTCGAACCAATCAAACCATAACGCTTGTCAAGATGTTCCTCAAAAGTGGTAATATTTTTACTGTTTTTATTTTTTGCTTCCATCTTTATTTCTTTTCATTTTATCAATAAAATACTCATTTTTTATCTTCAAAGCCTTTTCAATTTCAGTTTGGGGCGTCTTTTGACTTTTTTTCTGAAATCCATTAAAAATCACAACAACTTTTCCTTCGTCAAAACAACAAAATATTCTATATATATTACCTGCGTATTCTATCCTTATTTCGTAAAGGCCATCTGTACCAGACATGTGACTGAAAAATTTAGAAGGAACTCTTTCAGCAATCGTAATAAGAAATAAAACCTGGTCTATTTTTCCTTTAATTTTTTCCGTTTGAGAATCAAAAAAATCCTGGAAATAATTCTTGTAGTAAATAATCTGCCTCATTTATTACAAATACAAAGTTAACTTAAAATGGAACAAAAAAAGCCAGTATGGCTATTTAGAATTCATGCAAACATTTACAAACCATATTGTTTTTCATAATAATTCTGGTAATTTCCGCTAGTTACTTCAGTCAGCCATTCACTATTATTTAAGTACCAATCGATCGTTTTTGAAAGTCCTTCTTCAAATTGCAATGATGGTTTCCAGCCCAATTCATCTTTTAATTTGGTAGCATCAATGGCATATCGCAAATCGTGTCCCGCTCTGTCTTTGACAAAAATTATCAGTTTTTCAGAAGTCCCCTTTTCGCGGCCTAATTTTTCATCCATTTGTTGGCAAAGTTCCCTGATGATATCAATATTTTTCCATTCATTATGACCGCCAATATTATAAGTTTCTCCAACCTTTCCATTATGAAAAATAGTATCAATTGCACGCACATGGTCTTCCACATAAAGCCAGTCGCGTACATTTTCGCCCTTTCCATAAATCGGAATTGGTTTTTTATTGATGATGTTATGAATCGAAAGCGGAATTAATTTTTCGGGAAAATGAAATGGCCCGTAATTATTGGAACAATTTGAGATCATTACCGGCAGATGATAAGTGTGATAATAAGCTCTTACGAAATGGTCGCTGGAAGCTTTGGAAGCGGAATAAGGACTGCGTGGATCGTATGCAGTTTCTTCTGTAAAAAATCCTGTTTCACCTAAACTTCCATAAACCTCATCAGTCGAAATATGATAAAATAATTTCCCTTCATAATCGTTTTTCCAGGCTTCTTTTGCTACCTGCAATAAAGAAACCGTTCCCAAAACATTGGTCTTAACAAATGCCAATGGATCTGTAATGGAGCGGTCTACATGGCTTTCTGCTGCGCAATGTAACACACCAGTAAATTGATATTTTTCAAAAAGACTTTTTACCAGTTCCATGTCTTCAATATCTCCTTTTACAAAAGTATAATTGGATTTATCTTCAATATCTTTAAGGTTTTCAAGATTTCCCGCATAGGTAAGCTTATCAAGATTTACAATCGTGTAATCCGGGTATTTATTTACAAAAAGCCGGGTTAAATGGGACCCTATGAAACCCGCCCCGCCCGTTATCAGGATGTTTTTTTTCATTTGAGGAGCTAATTTTTTAAAAGTTTGCAAAAATATACAAAAATATCTGCATTCAAAAGCGATTAAAATCAATCAGTAAAATATATCTGGAAAGAAAAATTTCACAATTTCAGCTAATAAGACCTCATTTTTAGAAGAGTTTAGTGCTAAAGTTTTTTTTAAATTTGTAAAAAGAAAATTATGGTAAATGCATTGGAAAATGAATGGCAAAGATATTTTATTCAGCTTACTGAAGCAGAACAAAAATCGGTATTACTTATGCTAAAAATCTTTTTGCAAAGACGCCGTGAAGATGTTGAAGAGATTAATATTGAAGTATACAATAAAGAGATTGATGAAGCATTAGCTGAAGTGGAAGAAGGAAATTATATTTCTCAGAATGAGATGAAAAAGATTGCAGAGAAATGGTAAGGGAAGTAATATGGCCACAGAAAGTTCAAAATCAACTTGCTGAAGCATATAATTATATTTTAAGCAATTCCTATCAAAGTGCAGAGAAAGTAAAAAAAGAAATTTTAGCATCTACAGACAAATTAGTGATTCATCCAGAGATGTTTCCAACAGATAAATACAGAAAGAATAATGACGGTAGTTTTCGGGCCTATGAATTATATCATTATAGGATTTCTTATCAAATAACTCAAGACAAAATTATTATTGTTAGAATAAAGCATACAAGCAGACAATCAAAGTTTTATTGAATTTTACATTCAAAGCGATTTATTGAAAAAGTGCCGACTTATTTTTATAAACAGGGCTTAAAAACAACAGTAAATCAACTTTTATTCCCGATTTCTACTTTTACCAAATAGCGTGACACCCTTCTTGATAAATAATCCAATAAACCAATTATTCTTTAAAGACATTCACAGGTGTTTAAAACCTGTTAGGTCTGATGTACCTTTGCCGACTTATGCATTATGCCTCTATTGAGAATTTAACCAAATCATTCGGAATTAGAACACTTTTTAAGAACATCAGTTTTTATATTGAAGAAGGAGATAAGATTGCTTTTGTTGCAAGAAACGGAAGCGGAAAATCGACCCTTTTAAAAATAATTGCCGGGCAGGAAACTGCCGATTCAGGAACCGTTTGGGTCCATAAAGATGTCAAAGTAATTATGCTTCAGCAGGAAACTGCTTTCGAAAATTCCAAATCGATTTGGGATAATATTTTAAACATTGACAATCCTGTTGTGCGTTTGGTGAAAGAATACGAAATGCTTTTGGACGAAGATGTTCAAAATGAAGATAGAATTAGTCATTTGGTAACGGAATTGACAGAAGCAAATGCGTGGACTTTTGAAAGCGATCTAAAACAAATTTTAGGCAAATTAAATCTTCATCATCTGAATGAACCAGTGAAAAACCTGAGTGGCGGCCAACGCAAAAGAGTAGCACTGGCGCAGGCTTTGATCGAAGCCCAATTGCACGAAGGAAAATGTATGCTCATCCTGGACGAACCTACCAATCACCTGGATGTAGAAATGATTGAGTGGCTGGAGAATTTTTTAGCAACCAACAAAAGCACTTTATTGCTGGTAACCCACGATCGTTATTTTTTGGATACAGTTTGCAATGAAATTGTAGAATTGGATGATGAAAAAATTTACGTTTACAAAGGAGATTATGATTATTTCTTAGAACAAAAATCATTACGCCAGGAAGTTCAGCAAAGCGAATTACAAAAGGATAAAAATATTTTCAGGAAAGAGCTTGAGTGGATGCGCAAGCAACCTAAAGCGAGAACTACCAAATCAAAAAGTCGCCAGGATGCTTTTACCGAAGTGGAGGAAAGAGTGAACCAGAAAAAAGATGTGGCAGAAGTATCACTACAAGTGAAAATGACACGCATGGGAGGAAAAGTTTTAGAGATGAAAAAAGTGCACAAATCCTATGGCGATAAAGTGCTCATGAAAGGGTTCGATTACACTTTTAAAAAGGGCGAAAGAATAGGAATTGTGGGAAAAAACGGAACCGGGAAATCAACTTTTTTAAAAGTAGCACTTGATCTAGTTCCGCCAGATAGTGGGAAAATCAATCATGGAGAAACGATCGTGTTTGGCAATTTTGCACAGGAAGGATTGCAGTATAAAGAGGACAAAAGAGCGATAGAATATGTAAAAGATTTTGCAGAATTTTTTCCTTTGGCAGATGGAAGTAAAATAAGCGCTTCTCAATTCATGGAAAAATTTGGTTTTACTGCCCAACAACAATTTACTCCGTTGAGCAAATTAAGCGGAGGCGAAAAAAGGCGTTTGCAT
>JBDTJV010000022.1:0-6284 GCA_039935675.1 Ginsengibacter sp.
TAGCCAACGTCGCCGAAAATCCTTTGAAAGCCACCGGACAAATTAACGATGATGCCTTTCACAGTTTTGGGACTATCATTCAACATTCTACAAAGTTCAATTCAATTCCTGCTAAGTGGATCACCGGCGTGAGCGCCGATTACAGCCCGGCAACTTACCTGGCCCGATTTATTAATATAGATAAAAATGAAATGGGAGCTTACTACCAGTATCAATCCACCGATAGCATTTTGACCGATTACAAAGCGGATCTGTTGAATACGGCAGCATATACACAGTTAGAATACAATCCCGTATCAAAATTAAGAATCGTCCTCGCTGCCCGATACGACAGGCTGGATTATAAATTTGATAACCATTTACCTCCGGGCGCTTATTCAGGTGCACCAGATGCCACCAATCATTTTGATCATTTTACACCTAAAGTTGGGTTTACTTATGATCTTGGAAATAACAGGGGAATTTATGCAAACTACAGCGTTGGTTTTGCCCCTCCTAACATTACTGATTTATATTCCGGTGTGCAGGTTCCTACTTTAAAACCTTCTTCCTACAACAATTATGAAATAGGCGGATGGTTTGCTTTTGCAGATTCCAAAGGCTCTGTTGAAGCAAGTTTGTACGATCTACAGGGGAAAAATGAAATCGTTATCACCCAAATAGCGGATGGCAGTTATATCAATGAAAACACAGGCCAGACCAGTCATAAAGGAATAGAATTAAATATCAAATATGCTCCGGCACCAGATGTTAATTTTCGTATAGGCGGCACCGTTGCAAAACATAAATATATCGATTTCATTCAGCAGGGAAAATCATACTCCGGGAACGATATGCCTCAGTCACCGGCATATATTATGAATGGAGAAATAAATTATAAACCTCAATATATAAAAGGATTTAGAATCGGGCTGGAATGCCAGAGCCTGGGATCTTATTTTACTGACCCTCAAAACACATCGAAATATAATGGATTTACGGTTTTCAATGCAAGGACAGGATATGAATTCAAGAAATTTGAAACATGGATCAACTGGATCAATGTAACAAATATTAATTACGCAGTAACTGTTGAGAAAAGCGCTTATGGTACTTCGTATAGGCCAGGACAATTGAGCACGCTTAATATCGGTGTGGCTTATCATTTTAGTCAAAAATAAAATAGAAGGATCAAAAAACATTCTCCTGCTTTTTAAAATTTTAGTTATGAAACAACTTATTTTTTTATTAGTCATTGGGACAGGATTTATTTTTCAATCCTGTTCTGATACCCAAAAGAAAACGGACATTATTGCTTCAAATGCATCACAGATTGATACTTCGGAGGGATCATGCCCCTATATCACAAAGGACATCAAAGGGGACGTAGTTCTTAGCTGGATCAAAAAAATTGACACTTCCAGGGCTGTTTATTGTTATGCAGTTTCAAATGATGAAGGAAAAACTTTTGGAAAAACAGTTCAAATTCCGGGCAGTGAAAATATCCATCCCCATGGAGAAAATATGCCAAAAATAATTTTCAAACCAGGTGGCGAGATCATTGCGGCGTGGGGATCTGCTAATCCCAATCCTAAAAATGCGTATTCAGATCTTGTGTATTATTCAAGGTCTTTTGACAATGGCATTTCATGGACTAAGGCAGAAAAACTGGTGACAGATACTGCCGGTTATGACCAGCGTTATTTTGATATGGCCATCATGGGAAATGGCGAAATCGCTATGATATGGCTTGACAACAGGAAGAAAACAAACCTGGAAGGATCTGCCTTGTATATCTCTGAAACGAAAGGCAGTTCAGGATTTGAGAATGCGAAGCTGATTACAGAACCTTGTTGCCCTTGTTGCAGAACGGACCTTTATATTGACAGTAAAAAGAATATTCATATCGTTTATCGTGCCATCATCAATGACAGTATCCGCGATATGGAACACACAGTATCTACCGACGACGGTCTAACATTTTCAACGCCCGAGAGGATCAGTAAAGACAACTGGGTAATCAACGGATGCCCGCATACAGGGCCGGCCATGACAGAGAATAAAAATGGCATTCAATTTACCTGGTTTACCGGTGCAGGAAATGGCGGAGTATATTATTGTCATTCTACTGATGATGGAAAAACATTTTCACCACGCGAAAAAGTAAGCAGCGTGGCTTCAAAGCATTGCCAGATCGTATGTTTGAATGATAAAGATATCGCCATTACCTGGAATGAAAGCTTTTTCAAAGGTGATGTCTCCTCTTCAAGAATTGGCATCGAATTGAGAAATGCAAAGGGCAATGATCCTGTGAAAACCTACATCACTTCTGACAAAGGAAATGCAACTTTCCCTGTTATTAAAAGTATCAACAAAAATGCTGCTTTGGTAGCTTATACAGAAACCGTTGATAATAGAGATTACGTGAAATACAAAGTGGTGAATTTATAGAAGCCCTTCGGCTAATCCTACTTAATTTTTTCAAACCGGATAAGAAATTATCCGGTTTTATTATGACTTCCAATTAAGGAAGAAATTAATAATTCTTCCATATTAAAACCATTAACAGTTGGTTATCGTAGTTAGAATAGTTTCAATCCGGGCAACTGTTTTGAATTTTGTATTCTTTGCTTATAAGCCGGATCATAAAAGATATTTGAATTGAATCCCATCGATATCTTTTTAAATATTTGAATAATTTATCATTAAATTGACAAGTGAATAATAATTTTAGATCCACTTTACAGCTTCTCCGTTTTCACTTTTCGTTTTTCCTCATGCCGGGATATTTTTTTGCCTTAAGCCAGGTTGACCCTATTTATTGGCCGAGAGCCATTCTCATTTTTATCATTCTGCATTTGTTAGTTTATCCGGCCAGCAATGGTTACAATAGTTATATGGATAGGGATACATCGCCTATTGGCGGTTTGAAAAATCCATTGCAACCTACAAGGCAACTTTTTGTAGTAACTGTAATTATGGATGTTGCATCTGTATTGTTAAGTTTGAGTGTTTCCCGCGTTTTTGCAATAGGAATAATCTTCTACATTCTGGCCTCAAGGGCTTATAGTTACAGAAAGATCCGCTTGAAAAAATTTCCCATTACAGGTTACCTGACTGTCATTATTTTCCAGGGAGCAGTTACTTTCTTTTTGGTTTATCATGGCAGCAGCAGAAACCTGACCTACCAGGTTCCCGTTTTGGCAATGATTGCCTCCAGTTTATTGATCGGAGGCTTTTATCCATTGACACAAATTTATCAGCATGAGGAAGACAGGAAAGATGGCGTCAATACAATCAGTAATTTATTAGGTTACAATGGCACTTTCATTTTTACTGGCATTGTATATGCATTTGCTTTTATTATTTTGGCCTGGTATTTTTATTTGCAAGCGAGATTTTCAAATTTTATTATTCTTCAAATTTTTATGCTTCCAGTCATTATCAAGTTTTTTACCTGGTTTCAGAAAGTCAGAAAGAATAACAAGGAGGCCAATTTTAAAAATACCATGCAAATGAATTTATTAGCCTCGATCTGCACTAATTTCGGATTTATAACACTTTTAATTTTAAAATTACTTGAGTAAAATTGTTTCCATATCTACGTCAGTTCCCACTTTCAAACATGAACAAAATGACATTTTGGAATTCATGCAAAATGTATATGCCATGGATGAAGTTGAAAAAAGAAAATTAAAATTCCTGTATCATCAATCAGCTATTCAAACAAGATATTCTGTTTTGCCTGATTACAGTTTATCTGCAAACGAATGGCAATTTTATCCTGCCTCAGAAAATATAGAACCATTTCCCAACCTTGAATTGAGGATGAAATGGTATAACAGGAACGCTCCTTCGCTTTCGGTGAATGCTTTGGAAAAATGTATAGCTCACAAAATAAGTAAAGAGGAAATAACTCATTTGATTACTGTTAGTTGCACCGGAATGAGCGCTCCGGGATTAGATCTCCAAATCATGGAATTAATGGATCTGCCCAAAAATATTTTCAGAACATCTATCAATTTTATGGGTTGCTACGCGGCCATCCATGCGATGAAACTGGCTGATGCTTTTTGCAAAATTGATAAAAATGCGAAAGTGGTTATTGTTTGCACAGAACTTTGTACCCTTCATTTTCAAAAAGAAACGACCGCAGATAATATTGCATCGTCGCTTCTATTTGGTGACGGATCTGCTGCTATTTTGGTTACACACGATCAGGATAAATTGCAGGGATTAAAAATGAAAAGCTTTTATAGTGAAGTTGGATTTAAAGGAAAAGAACACATGAGCTGGGAGCTTTCCTCCTCCGGATTTTTAATGAAACTTTCCGGTTACGTTCCCGAATTAATTGAGCATGATTTTAATTCACTTTTGGAGCATGCCCTCGAAAACGCGAAAATGGACCGGGAGGCTATTTCGCATTGGTGTATTCATCCCGGGGGAAAAAGGATCTTATCTTCAATAGAAAAAGGAACCGGTATTTCTGCAAATGACCTTCAATATTCTTACCGCGTTTTAAACGATTATGGAAATATGTCGTCGCCGACGATTTTATTTGTGTTGAAAGAATTAATGTCTTCTTTGGAAAATAAAAAAGATAAGGAAACCAATATTTTTGGTGCTGCCTTCGGTCCGGGACTCACGATGGAAACTTTCATTTTATCAGATGATTGATTATAAAAAACGTTCATTACAAAAAGAATTGCTGGACCAGGAAGATATTCCTTTCCGGGATATTTTCTTGAACATGAAAGAACTGGAATATATCAATTCACATCTCGGTGGCCATTCAATTACTATCAAAGGATTTAAAACATTATTGCAAGATCAAAAAAGTATTTCTACCTGTGAAATAGGCTGTGGTGGAGGCGATAATCTAAATGCTCTCCAGAATTACTGCGTAAAAAACAAGGTTAATTGTTCGTTTACTGGTATCGATCTGAACAAAGATTGCATTGCTTTTGCAAAAGAAAATTCTACTATTAAGGATGTCAAATTTATCGTTTCTGATTATAGAAATGTTGATTTTAAAGATGACAAACCCGGGATTATTTTCTCCTCTCTTTTTTGTCATCATTTTTCAGAAAAAGAATTAATAGAAATGTTATATTGGCTGAAAAATAATTCAACGATTGGTTTTTTTATTAATGATCTACATCGGCATCCACTTGCGTATCATTTTATAAAAATAGCAACAAGAATTTTTTCTGGTTCTTATCTTGTAAAAAATGATGCGCCGGTTTCTGTCTTAAGAGGATTTAAGAAAAACGAATGGCAAGCTATTTTTAAAAAAGCGGGAATCGAAAATTATTCGATCAAATGGAAATGGGCTTTCCGATATTTGATCATCGCTTTTAATTCATAAAACTAATGCCGGAAATTGAATCAAACAATCAATATAAAATAGAAAACAAGGATATTTCTTCGTTTACTGTTGCCGTTATTGGTGGTGGCTTAGCGGGGTTATCTCTTTCCATTCTACTTTCCAAAGCAGGATATAAAACGATCTTATTTAATAAAGAAAAATATCCATTTCATAAAGTTTGTGGCGAGTATATCAGTATGGAAAGCTGGAATTTTATTGAAAAGCTTGGATTGCCTCTTTCGGCGCTTCAATTACCACTTATACAAAAGCTGGTGGTTTCTTCTCCTAATGGAAATGTGATTCAATCGGAATTGGATATTGGCGGATTTGGAATCAGCCGATATTTTTTAGATAATGAATTGAAAAAGATTGCGCTTGAAAATGGGGTAAGTCTTTATGAAGAAACGAAAGTAACTGATGTAGTTTTTAATGACGATACATTCACAGTAAAATATAATGGCGGTACAATTACTTCCAAAATAGTAGCAGGATGTTTTGGCAAAAGAAGCAATCTCGATGTAAAATGGAAACGCGGTTTTATTCAAAGGAAACCTGGAAAACTCAATAATTACATCGGTGTAAAATACCACACAAGGAATAATGCTGGTGGAGATACCATCGCATTGCACAATTTTAAAAACGGGTATTGCGGTTTTTCAAAAATTGAAAACGATGAATATTGTTTATGTTATTTAACCACTGCAAAAAATTTAAAAAGCAATCATAATTCGATAGGTGAAATGGAGAAAAATATTTTATTTAAAAACCCTTTTCTCCAAAAAATATTTACGGAATCGGAATTTATTTTTAAAGAGCCAATCACGATTTCTCAAATCAGTTTTGATAAAAAATATCCCGTTGAAAATCATATTTTAATGTTGGGAGATGCCGCCGGTTTGATTACGCCTCTTTGTGGCAATGGCATGAGCATTGCTTT
>JBDTJV010000023.1:0-2943 GCA_039935675.1 Ginsengibacter sp.
AAAAAAGAATCCTGGAGCAAATGGAATTGGGATGATGTGGTGGCAAACTGGAATTGGAAAGGTGATGAAGATTCTGTTTTTGATGTAAATATTTATTCATCCTGCGATGAGGTGGAATTATTTTTAAACAATAAATCACTTGGGAAAAAGCCAACCAATCGTTCCACGAAATTTATGGCTGTTTATAATGTTCCTTATACCGCTGGAGAATTAAGAGCAGTTGGATATGATAATGGTAGAAAAGTAAATTCGGCTATCTTGGAAACTGCGGGTTCGCCTTCACAAATAAAATTATCTGCTGATAGAAAGACTATCAAGGCAGATAATGAAGACCTCAGTTATGTTACCGTAGAACTGGTTGATAAAAATGGGATACGAAATCCTGAAGCTGAGGATTTAGTTCACTTTAAAATTGAGGGCTCCGGAACTATTATAGGCGTTGGCAATGCTGATCCGGTAAGTGTAGAAAGTTATCAATTGCCCCAGCGCAAAGCCTGGCAAGGCAGATGCATTGTGATTATAAAATCTAAAAAAAGTGCAGGGAATATTACATTGAAAGCTTCTTCACCCGGATTGCATTCTTCTGAGGTAGTTATACAATCAAACTAAATCTATCCAGGAATTCAAAGTAGAAATCATTAATCAATGTTGCTTTACTGCCCTGTACCAGCCGGTTTAAAAAATTAAAGAGAAGGAAAATAAAATTTATTATAAGTTATGAGGTGTCATTTTTTTGCTCGTAATAAAAATCCAGTTATGAATAAAGTAACAGGAAGTCGCGGTATTAGTGACCGGCGCTGAAAGGAAATTAAGAAGTCTGCAAATGCAAGCGATAAAGATTCAACTTCATTATGGAACTCTTATTGAAATTTGCTTATTTGTCCATATCCTTAAAGTACTTTTCCAGCAGGTAAAAAGATTCTTTAGGAACCCAGGGTAAACCTTGGTATGAATTTCCGTTTGGTAGATCAACAGGTTTTACTATCCCAAAACTTGCCATATCAATGTCATAATGTGGATCAGAGTTGAATTTAGATGACGGCATAACAAAAGTGAAAACAAATGCGCCACAAATTTTTTCAGGCTTCAATAGGTTGAGCAATTCTTCCAGGTAATCAGCCTGCACGGTTTCATCCCTTACATAGTTTCCTTTTATATAAGGCATTCCATCTTTTACGCCGAGGATCATAAATCCGCCAGCGCCTTTTTCAGCAGCGCCTTTATACGAACAGCAACCAAATTCTAACACGGCCACCGGCTTACCGTACATGAAATATCCACGCAATTGTTTTATGTAGGTATTTTTATTATAGGAAGCCTTGTAATGGTCGATACCGACAATATCAAACAGGCGCCAATCGATTCTTTCCCAAGTGCCGGAGGCATAAGTAAGCTTTCCATTAAAATGAATTTTAATCACTGCATTGGCATCTGACAGGAATTTATTAAGGTTGGTATAAATCTTATTTTTTAATCCTAAAATACTTAAAATTATTCCCAAAGGATTAAACATCTTACCCATTCTGTCATACAAAGTTTCACCGCTGACGAATCCTTTTAAAAAAAGTGAATACTCACAGCCTGTAACTAAAATCAGGTTGTCATATTTTTTTCGGAGGAGCTCAGCAGCTTTCGCACATTCAACCAAATATTCCAGCGCCTCTTCACGAGTTGCATTAATATAGGCAGGTGACATCCAAACCTGCAACCCGGCTTCAAGTGCATAAGCGGAAGCCTTTGACAAACGCTCAACGTCGTACCCGGAAATCCTTACTGCATCGCAGTTTAGGTCATTTTTAATTATTTCAATTTCCTTCCTTACGATTGTTTCATCAAAATCCGGTCGGCTTAAATGTCCCTTAACGAATTCAGTTCCGACATCATAATTAATTCCTCGTAAAAACATAATTATCTTTTTGTGGAGCCGATGTTGGTGTTATCAACTTTAATCTCCGATTGATGAGACCTTTGAGCCGTTAACTATTTATCAAACTATATGATCCATCGAATCGCATCAGCGCGATATTAAAAATACAGTAAAGCGATAAATACGTTGAATTTTTATTTTGATGAAATCAAAATGCTCAACGTTTTGATAATGATTAAATTCATCCCTTGGTCAAATTAGGGTTTTATAAAAAGATTAATACTCTCACCGTCCTTTATCCTTTGCTTTAATAATTACTTTTGTCCCATAGTTCATCTGAGCTTACATTCACTTTGTCCCACTATTATGAAACAAAAATTTTTTTTCATTGCTACCGCCTTTTTCTTGTTCAACTCTACTTCTCTATTTGCAAAAGATTATCCCGCAAATTTCTTTGGAATTAATGGCAATTCAAATATATTAAACACCCGCTCTATCCAGTTTGGAATCGATTATATCAGTGACAATGGAGGAGGCAGATTGGTTTTTGACGCAGGTGTATATCTGACCGGCGCTATTCACCTTAAATCAGGCGTTACTCTTCAGTTGGATGAAGGCGCAACGTTGCTCGGTTCTACAAATCCTTTTGATTATGACCGGCAAAATACGCCATTTGATAACGGCAGAGAAACTTGCCTTGCACTGATTTTGGGATTAAACCAACATGATATTGGCCTCACCGGCAAAGGCATTATTGATGGCCAGAGAAAAGCGCTTGTTGCCAACATATCTGATCTGATAAAAAAAGGATTGATTAAGGATCCTTCAGCAACCAAGCCCGGAGAAGACAACCGACCAATGATTATTAACCTATATCGTTGCGATTCGGTTGCCATACGAAACATCTCCCTAAAAAATTCTGCATGCTGGGTAGAATGTTACAATCAGTGCAAGGATGTGACAGTGGACAGTATCAACGTAAACAGCAAAGCCTTTTCCAACAACGATGGTATAGACATTGAAGATTGTAAAAATTTTATGCTTACCAACTCCTATTTCAGTACTGATGACGATTG
>JBDTJV010000024.1:0-3086 GCA_039935675.1 Ginsengibacter sp.
TCCATCAAAATAAAAATAGATTCAATTTGTTGCTTTACTGTATTTTTAAACATGAATATGGACAGAAAGGTCTTGTTCGTGAAGACATGAACAAAGGAGGTAGCTAATGTGAATTTCAAAACATCCCTCTATTTGGCGCGAGGTGTGTCAAGAAGTAAGAGGATAGAATAGTTCTTTTGCATGCTGTTTAACTGATGAGAGTCGGCCATGTAGTAGCGCAAGAGATTTTGCGGGCTTGAATAAATTAATTGAATTGAATTTTAGTTCATGATTAGAATAGCACAAGCGGACGTTCAATGTCATTTAGTTAAGGATTAAATAGCTCTTCTATAATTTGTAAATGTTTGATACTTACCTCTTTTTCTTTTTGGATTGGGCCTGGGTGGATGCCTGCCAGGCCTGACTGGCTCTATGTTTTTAATAAATAAATCCTGCAATTCCATTAATATTTCAAAACTGTTACTGGATTGAATAAATAATTTGAGTATCCTGTTTTTTAAGGATGCCCAGCTTATGTTTCGATTTATTTTATAGTAATAACGCCTGGCGGCAGAAATTTTTTTCACCTCCTGATCGCATTGTTTTTCAATAATGCTTTGTAGATTGGCAACAAATAATCCTGCCCCATAATCCTGCTGAATACATACCACTCTATGTCCACTGCATATTTCCATTTGCAATTGATTTTTTTGTTTGCCGTAAGCGGTTTCAATTTTCCATCTCATAAAGTATAAGCTACTCAGTTTTTTTACAGTAAATATTTTATCATCATAAAGATCGGTAAGTAACACTTCTATTTCGCCATCAGGCAATATCACTTTTACCATTCTTATTTTAATTCCAGTCTTTTTTGTTACAATATATCCATGCTCTTTAAGACTTTCTATAGATTCTGATGAAGGGTAAATAGTTGTTACAATATCCTTCTTATTACCGGCAACAAAATTCTTTACCTTATTGCTGAAAGTTGTTTTACATCGCATTAAAAAATGCTTCGGTTTTTCTTCATTTGTAAGTAAATAAATAAGACTATAGCTGGGATAACCACGGTCAAATAAAGTTAGGCTGCCTTCCGGCAAATGCCTTATATTACTGGCAATAATTGCATTTTCACTGAACTTTCTTGGAAAAATATCTCCCCAAATTGTCAGGTCGTTGAGTACATCATGTATTTGCATTACTCTTGCCATCGGCACGCCTCCAAACTGATTGTCTGCAGACCCGAAGTATGCTACTACTTCTGGTTTGTTTACAACACTAAAATTGGAACCATCTACCGCCATCAATCTAAAGCCTTCCCACCGCTTCACATTATCGCCATAAAATCTGTAAAAGCTTTTCACAAGAAAATCATTCCAGACTTTAAAAAGCATTGGTTTCAATTTGGCCCGCTGTAAACTGAAAGCTCCTTTAGTGCAACCAAGGCTTTCTTGTTCTATGGCTTCAAAGAAAGATTGTAATTCAATACTGAGACTACGTTTTGGAAGATTAATCAACATCCCGATTATCTTTTTTAATGGCAATTTTCTTTCTCTGATAAAGTCCGTAGGATTGGTAGTAAAAAGTTGCCTTATTTCTGGAAAGTCAATAACAGCATTTAAAAAAGATTTTAGTTCTTCTATAATTTTTACATTTGCGTCAACCATTGAGTTTGTTTTTAGTAGAACACAAAGAACTGATCTTTTTCAGTTCTTAACTCAATGGTTTTTATTTGCTTATGTCTTAACTAAATGACATTGAGCGAACGCTGACACAGGATAACAAATTAACTTTCAACCTCAGGCAATAGGGCATTTAGAGCGATGAGAATCTGCATTGGTATTCCTTTTTTAAAAACCTATTTATTCTTTTCTATTTGAAGTCGCATCTTTGATTTTATTTCTATTCCCCAATATGATTATTGTTGCTATAGCACCAATAATAACCCCTAACACAATAAGGTAAATATAACTTTTTGAGAAATCATGAATGATTAAAGCACTGTCCAAAGTCCTTAGATGATAGGAGGGTATTACCCAGCTGAACAAATACGTTTGTGCCAAAACAATAAAGCAGGTGAGGGCTAACAAAATGAAACTATGTTTAACGGTGAACCTGAATAATTTCGATTCCTTTCCCACCAGGTTACCGGCTGCTGCAGCCACTGCAATAGACGATGGAGAGATCATTTTACCAATAACTCCTCCTGAAGTATTAGCGGCGACAGTTAATACGGGATCTATCCCGATAGAAGTGGAAGTAACGCTCTGAAGCTTACCAAATAACGCATTGGAAGAAGTATCCGAGCCTGTAATAAATACACCCAGCCATCCAAGAACAGGTGCGAAGAAAGGAAAAAAACGACCAGTCTTTGCGAGTGCCTGGGCTACTGTTAGGATAATTCCTGAATCATTTACGAGAGAAGCAAAACCCAATATGGATGCTATCGTTATGATGGGATATAGAAGTTGCTTTAGGGTTGCTGCAAATACCTTGGCACCACTTTTAAAACTCAATCCTATTAATGGAATTGATATAATAGCTGATAAAAAAATAGCAGTTCCCGCCGCAGACAGATAATTAAATTTAAAAATGTGCGGAATTAATTTAGCATCTATACCCATAATAGCATCATGAATTCCGGGAAATTGAAATACTACTTGCCCAAAAGAATTGAAAAATTCTTTTATTGGTTGCAATCCCCATGCTATGATCATGATGGTTAAAACAATAAATGGCGACCAGGCTCTCACCACCTGGGCCATCGAATATTTAGTCTCCTGATTAATCGCCAGTGGCGCTTCATTAGCAAATCGCCAGGTATTTTTTGGTTTCCAAAATTTTATGAAAACCATCAGGCATACTATAGAACCAATTCCGGCAAGAATATCGGGCAGCGATGGACCAAGAAAATTAGAACATGCCCATTGAATTAAAGCAAAAGACAATCCCGATACCAATACAGCAGGGAAGACTTCACGCGTTTTTTTTATTCCACACATCAAAACTACCAGGTAAAATGGAAGTATCAGAGATATTATCGGAAGTGTTCTTCCAACCATTTGTGAAATAGCCATTTCAGGAATTGAGGTTACCTGGGATGCAAC
>JBDTJV010000025.1:0-5619 GCA_039935675.1 Ginsengibacter sp.
ATAATAAGGCAACTTTCTACGATGAAAATATTAATAATAGAAGATGAAAAAGCATTGCAGGAATCTATTCTGAAATACCTGGAACACCAGGGATTTATATGTGAGGCAGTTGGTGATTTTTTAAAAGGAAAGGAAAAAGTTACCCAATTTGTATACGATTGTATCGTCATTGATATTGGGTTGCCTTATGGTAGCGGGCTGGACCTTGTAAAAGAATTAAAATACATGGAATCAAAAGCAGGCATTATTGTTATTTCCGCAAAAAATTCCCTGGAAGATAAGTTGAATGGCCTCGACTTGGGCGCTGATGATTATCTCGCCAAGCCTTTTTATTTATCTGAACTAACGGCACGGATAAACGCCATTATCAGGCGAAGAAATTTTGATGGAAATAAAGTAATTAGCTTTAACGAAATCAACCTGGAAGCAGAAGCGCAGAGAGTAACCGTAAACAACAAACCTATTGATCTTACCGATAAAGAATACCAGTTGCTTGAATATTTTATTGCCAACCGGCGCAGGCTTCTGACAAAGGGAGCGATAGCAGAACATATCTGGGGAGATGAATACCTTCACGCAAGTAATTTCGACTTCATATACGCTCATATTAAAAATCTACGGAAAAAATTGATTGATGCAGGCAGTGAAGATTATATTAAAACTGAATATCGGGCGGGATACAGATTCACCGATAATGACTGAAAGCGCGCTTTTTTTACGATTAAAATAAACGATGAAGCTTCTTACAAAAACAACTTTATATTTTTTAACAGCAATGATTCCATTGCTTGCGGCCGCAGGATTTTATTTATTCAATCAATTCAGTAAAGAAATAAATTATCACAGTGATAAAGAATTAATAAGCGATGAAATAGGCTGGATCCAATACCTGGAGAATGAGGTTGACAACGGCACAACCTTCATATTAAAAACGCCGGATCTTTCCATTTTTCCAACAGGTGCCAGTATAGCTGATAATCCAACTATTACTAATTTGAACGGACCAGGATTCACAGAAGATAAAATACCTTATCGCCAATTATCGCAGGTGGTCTCTATCGGTGGCAACGGTTACCAGATTACGATCAGGCAATCGCAAGAGCAAAAAGCGGCGCTGGTTTCTGATGTTACCCGAATTATGTTATTTGTATTTATTGGGTTGTTTGCAGCAACATTAATTTTTAACTGGGCAATCAGCAAAAGATTATGGAAACCATTCAGGAATTCTCTAAATAAAATAAGAAGTGCCGAACTTCAAAAAATGGAAGCCATCCATTTTGACAAAACCAAAACAAAAGAATTTAACGAATTGAACGCCTCCTTAAATTATATGACTGGCAAAATTTACAAGGATTATGTAAACATGAAAGAGTTTACTGAAAATGCGGCTCACGAAATGCAAACGCCTGTCGCTGTAGTGCTAAGCAAAATGGAACTCTTGTTACAGGATACTAATTTAAAAGAAGAACAGGTGCAATCTATTCTTCAATCAGCAAACGAATTGAGACAACTAAGTAAGTTAAATGAAAGTTTATTGTTGCTGGCGAAAATTGAGAACAACCAATTTGAAACTGCACGGGAAATAGACCTGGCAAAAATAACAGAAAAATACCTTCAGCTTTTTAATGAATTTATTAAAGAAAAACGATTGACTATTCAAACAAACTTTAATTCTCCATTTATAATAAAGCTTCACCCGATGCTGGCTGATTCTTTAATAATGAACCTGCTTGGGAATGCCATCAAGTACAATTATTCCGGGGGAAGCATAGCGATAGTCGTTTCTAAAAACAATTATCAAATCAGTAATACCAGTATGCTGAAGCCGATACCGCCTGGAAAATTATTTAAGCGGCTAAATTCTTCTAAAGAAAACCAGGAAAAATCAAACGGACTTGGGCTTGCTCTTGTTAAGAAAATAGCTGCTGTTAATCATTTGAACATAGACTACAATTCTGAAAATGGTATGCATCATTTTGACATAAGTAAACAGTAAAGCAATAAATAGGAATGATTTTTATTTTTGGTAGATTCGTGCCAGCACGAGCCTTAGGTATTTTTTTGCTTATTTAAAATTGATAGGAACCTAATGCTTAAACCGTGGATAGAAGATACCTCTAATTTAATTGGCACATCCAACATTTGCCAGTTTATTGTCACGATTTACTTCAATGAGACATAATTTTTAATTGCTCGCTGTTGCAGTTCACTTAATAACCAATCTTCAACGGGCGTATCGGTGTATTCCTGTTGGAAAAAAAATTAATTTTAAATCCAAAAAAGAGTGCTTAAAAAATTTCTATAGTACAATTTCACCCTACATTTACTGATAATCTTTTTTTATTTTACATGGACCAAAAAATCCTTAAAAGTAATTTATCTTTTTTGCAGGGTGGCGATGAAATGGGTGAGCTAACCAGGAATTTCGATTGGGAAAATACCGTTTTGGGTAGTCCCGAAACCTGGCCACAAAGCCTTCGCACTACACTCAGCATTGTTTTAAATTCAAATTTTCCCATGTCGATTATGTGGGGGCCTGAACTCATTCATTTTTACAACGATGCTTTTCGGCCGAGTCTTGGAAATAATGGTAAACATCCATCAACTTTAGGTCAAAAGGGAGAAAAATGCCGGACTGAAATTTGGCCGAACATCAAACCGTTAATTGACCAGGTATTTACCGGAGAAGCTGTATGTAGAGAAGATCAGTTAATTCCTATTTACAGGAATGGGAGGGTAGAAGATGGTTATTGGACATTTAGTTACAGTCCTGTCAGAGATGAGAGCGGAAAGGTTGCAGGAGTGTTGATCATTTGCTCAGAGACAACAGAAAAAGTTTTTAATACCAGGAAGTTGGTCGAGAATGCAGCTGAGCTAAAATTTGCCATAGATTCTACCGAATTAGGTATTTGGGATTTCAACCCTCTTACCAATCATTTTAAAGCGAACAGCCGTTTAAAAAGTTGGTTTGGTTTAAAAGAAGAAAATGAAATAGAACCGTTAACAGCATTGGAAGTTATTGATGAAAATGACCGCTCCAGGGTTATTAAAGCGATACAAAAATCATTGGAGTCTTCTGCCAATGGATTCTGCGATTTTCAATTTAGTATTTATCCACCCGGGATGGAAAGGAAAATAGTAAGGGCAAAAGGAAGAGCATGGTTTGATGATCGAAATATACTTTATCGTTTCAATGGAACCGTACAGGATATCACGGAGCAGGTACTTACTCTTAAAAAAATAGAAGATAGCGAGCAACGAGTCAGATCTGTTATTGAAAGTGCGCCATTTTCCATTGGTATTTATATCGGCGAGGAAATGCGTATTCAATTTGCAAACCAATCCATACTCGAAGTATGGGGCAAAGGAAATGATGTAATTGGTAAATTATATTCCGAAGTATTGCCGGAACTGGGTGAGCAGAAAATCTACAATCAACTAAGTGCTGTTTATCGAACAGGTGTTCCATTTCATGCACACAACCAGCAAATAGATTTGATTGTGCATGGAAAACCAACACGTTATTATTTTAATTACAGCCTCACACCGCTTTATTCTGGTTATGAAATTTATGGCATAATGAACACGGCTGCCGATGTAACGGATCTTAATACAGCTAACAAAAAAATTGAAGAAAGTGAACAGAATCTGAGAAATACTATTTTACATGCACCTGTGGCAATGTGTATATTTAGGGGTCCTAAACACATAGTAGAAATTGCCAATGAACGTATGGTGGAATTGTGGGGAAAAGAAGCCGGAGCGTTAATTGGCAAACCGATTTTTGAAGGCCTTCCCGAAGTATCGGGACAAGGACTCGAAGCTTTAGTGGATAAAGTTTATAATACAGGAGAAACATACAAAGCATTTGGTATTCCTGTCACACTGCCCAGGAATAATCGCATAGAAACAGCGTATCTCGATATGGTTTATGAAGCCTTTCGGGAGACACCAGGCGAAATATCCGGGGTGATTGTAGTGGCTACCGAAGTGACCGAACAAGTGCTTTCCCGCAAAAAAATTGAAGAAGCAGAAGAGCGTACAAAAATAGCAATAGAATCTGCTGAACTGGGAAATTACCAGGTAGATCTGGTTACAAATGAGACAATAACATCTGCGCGGTTCAACACTATCTGGGGTATTTCTCACTTTAACTCAAGAGAGGAAGTTGCCAGCCGAATCCATCCGGATGACAGGATTATTCGTGAAATGGCACATAGGGAATCTTTGCTTACAGGAAAGCTATATTATGAAGCGAGGGTTATCTGGAACGACCTTTCTATTCATTGGATCAAAGCGAGTGGAAAACTTTTATTTGATGAAAACAACAAGCCAGTTACCTTATTAGGTGTTGTTCAGGATATCACCACCCAAAAAGAAATTGATCATCAAAAAGACGCTTTTGTTGCGACAGTAAGTCACGAATTGAAAACGCCTATTACCTCCATGAAAGTCTATTGTTATCTATTATTGGAAAAATTTGCTTCCATGAAGGATGACCAATCAACGGCGATGCTTTCCAATATGAATCTTCAAATAAACCGGTTGAATTATATCATCCAGGATCTTTTGGATGTAACAAGAATTGAAGCCAACAAAATTAGATTTCGCAGAGATTCTTTTAATTTTAATGAACTGGTAAAAGAAATAGTGGATGAAGTTCAAATTACAAAACAATCGCACCAAATTGTAATAAATCATTCAGAAACCGCCAATATCTATGCTGATAAAGAACGCACCAGCCAGGTAATTACGAACCTGCTCACGAATGCAATAAGGTATTCACCGAATGCAGATAAAGTGATTGTTTCCACTAAAATTATGGATAACTATGTTATCTGCTGTGTACAGGATTTCGGATCAGGTATTGAAAGAGAGAAACAGTCAAAAATTTTCGAAAGATTTTACCAGGTTGTGGAAGTAAACCGTTCCAATGCGGGATTTGGTCTTGGATTATATATTGCTTCTCAAATTGTTCAAAGGCAAAATGGAAAAATATGGGTGGAAAGTGAGGCAGGTAAAGGTTCTACGTTTTATTTTTCATTGCCTATTGGTGAATAAAAACAACTCCCGCGCTATATCCTTTTCTAAGAAAAGCTATTTCATAAAAAGTTAAAAAAGTATTGCACTTTTTAGTTTCCAATTTATATCATAACATCACCTGGATAAATGTTAAAGGATTTTATCATTGACGGTGTTTATTCTTTAACTTTTCGTAAAAATATATGGAATTTATTTAAGCCTTTTTTAGAAATGAAATTTAGCAATTTTAATCTCGTTATTCACATCCCCGATTATTGCATACGCTATATAATTTAAAAATTGTATGAATGATATTTTCAAAATAAAAAAAGAGGCTGTTTCCTATTTGTGAAACAGCCTCTTTATTTTTAAAGAAGTTTATTTAATCCCTCTTCTTATGTTTTTTACGATTTTTTGATCCTTTCTCATCCATATCTGACTTCATTCCATTGTCAGTTTTAGTTCTTTCCCCTTTCAAAGTTGAAGCAAGTTTTAATGCATTGTAGGCATTTAATTCGCCACCGGTTATTGAAATATCAGAAAGATAAACGCTGTCGGTTGTTCCCGGTAATTTTACTTTTTCAGTGATAGGAGTAG
>JBDTJV010000026.1:0-10208 GCA_039935675.1 Ginsengibacter sp.
TTACCGAACAACGCGTACAAATATTATCCTGGAAAACTTTTCCAAATATGGAATTAAAAACTGCCGTTCACATCAGCAGCTGCATTCCATTCTATTATAAACCAGTGCCTCTCGATAGCCTGGGAAAAGAAGTTTCCTTAAAAGATACCTTGAGTAAATACGATCTTTTTGTTGATGGTGGAATGCTTTGTAATTACCCAATCAATATTTTTGATTCCTGTATCAGCGGTGGCAATCCGCTCATTTGTAAAAATGTAATCTATAATCAACAAACACTCGGTCTAAAGCTGGAGCGCGGTGAACAAATTAAAGAATTTGAAAAAGGTAAAACTGATATTGCTCCTTACAAGATTAATAATATGAAAGAATATTCGTCGGCAGTAATGAACCTCATGATGGAAAGTCTCAACAGGGAATCACCTGATTTAGCCAACGAAAGCGGAAGAACTATTTATATCAGTTATGGTGATATTTCCGGAAGGCCAAGAAAAGTTTCAGCAGCAGAAAGAAAGATTTTGCATGATAACGGCAAAGAAGCTGCTAAAGAATTTTTTAATCAGTCCACCACAAAAAATTAAAAGGTTATTCACCTTTTCTTATCTCCCTTTCAAAAAGTTACCTTTGCAAAAAATCATTTATTTGCTTGTTTACTGGCAAAAATTTAAGAATTTATATGAATACCGAACATCTTTCAGAACAAGAAATTATCAGGCGCGACAAATTAAAAGAGCTCACCAAACTGGGTATTGACGCGTATCCTGCAGAATTATTCCCCGTAAATACAAACGCGAAATATATAAAAGAAAACTATAAAGAAGATCCCGAAAATACTGATCATAGCTCGGGGGAATTTGCCGCCATTTCGCTTGCAGGAAGAGTATTGAGTATCCGTGATATGGGAAAGGCTTCTTTCGCGGTATTGCAAGATGCGACCGGTAAAATTCAAATATATATTCGCAGGGATGATATCGCTCCTGGCGAAGACAAAACACTTTACAATATTGTATGGAAAAAATTACTGGACATTGGAGATATTATCGGAGTAAAAGGTTTTGTTTTTACAACAAAAACCGGAGAAATCTCCATTCATGTTTCTGAATTTAAAATACTTTCAAAATCTTTAAAACCGTTGCCGGTTGTAAAAGAAAAAGAAGGGGAAACTTTTGACGAAGTTACTGACGCAGAATTCCGTTATCGCCAGCGTTATGCCGATCTGATCATCAATCCACAAGTGAAAGAGATCTTCATTAAACGAACAAAAATGATCAATGCGATGCGGGATTTCTTAAACGAAAATGGCGCATTGGAAGTAGATACTCCCGTATTGCAAAATATTCCCGGAGGAGCAGCTGCGCGGCCTTTCAAAACTCATCATAATGCACTTGATATTCCATTTTATTTGCGCATCGCCAATGAATTGTATTTAAAAAGATTGATCGTTGGTGGCTTCGATTGGGTATATGAATTCAGCCGGAATTTCAGGAATGAAGGAATGGATCGCACCCACAATCCTGAATTTACGGTGCTTGAATTTTATGTGGCTTACAAAGATTATTTGTGGATGATGGAAACCACCGAACAATTATTGGAGAAAACGGCGCTTGCTGTAAATGGAACAAGTAAAGTTATTTCCGGAGAAAAAGAAATTGATTTTAAAGCGCCCTACAAAAGAATAACGATGTATGACGCCATCAAAGAATTTACCGGAATTGATATCACCGATAAGGACGAGGAAGGTTTGCGTGAGGTTTGCCACCAATTAGGGATTCATGCAGATAAAAAAATGGGTAAAGGGAAACTGGTAGACGAGATCTTTTCTGAAAAATGTGAAGATCATTTTATTCAGCCCACATTCATCATAGATTATCCTGTTGAAATGAGCCCGCTTACCAAAAAACACCGGAGCAAACCCGGACTGGTAGAGCGTTTTGAACTTATAGTAAATGGAAAAGAAATTGCAAATGCTTACACAGAATTGAACGATCCATTGGAACAAAGAGAACGTTTTGAAGAACAAGCCAAACTAATGGAACGGGGCGATGATGAAGCGATGTTTATTGACCAGGATTTTTTACGTGCCCTGGAATATGGAATGCCTCCCACCAGCGGAATTGGTTTTGGGATAGATAGGCTGGTAATGGTATTGACCAATCAGGCTTCTATCCAGGATGTATTATTATTTCCACAGATGCGGCCTGAAAAAAGGCAGCACGAAGAAAAAGAAATTCAAGTCGATTGAAAATGAAACTTTTCTGCATCAATCGATATAAATGAAAATGTATTAGCTAACAAATGATTGTATTAAGAATGACAAAGTGAATCATTTGAGTGGTCAAGGGTTGAAAATCCATACTCGTAAGGAAGCTAGAATCTGATTTAATCAAACCGTACTTTCATTATACTTCCAAAGTTTACTATAATATCCATTTTGGTTTATAAGAAAATCATGTGTGCCTTCTTCCATTAGTTTGCCATCATGCAAGGCAAGAATGGTATCGCAATTTCTAATGGTGGTTAAGCGGTGAGCGATGATGATAATTGTTTTGCTCTGTTGTTTGAACCATTGCAGAGCGTTTTGAACTTTTTGTTCGCTTGCCGGATCAAGATTGGAAGTGGCTTCATCCAAAATTAAAATTTCAGGATTGCGATATAGAGCCCTTGCAATAGCCAATCGTTGCCTTTGTCCGCCTGATAAATTTATGCCCTGCTCATTTAATATCGTGTTGTAGGTATTGGGCATTTTCTCTATAAACTCATTGATACCCAATAATTTTGAAAGGCCTAAAATCTTTTGCATATCCGGTTCGTAATCACCAATAGCAATATTTTCAATAATCGTTCCGGCAAATAAATCAATGTTTTGTGGCACCACACCTACCATCTGCCGAAGGCTTCTGTTACTGATATATTGCAAATCAAAACCTCCGATATTGATATTTCCATCTTTCAGGGGATAAAGGTTTTGTAATAAAGAAAGTAAAGTTGATTTACCACTGCCACTTTCTCCAACAATCGCTGTACTGCTTCCTTTTTTTATTGTAAAATTTAATCCTTCAAAAACCATTACCCTTGTGCCATACCTGAAACTTACATTTATGAATTGTATATCTCCCATCAATTCCGGCGTTAATTCCACTTTATTTTCATTACTGCTCTCCGTTTCCAGATCTATTATTTCAAACAAACGGTCTGATGCGATTAGTGCGTCCTGTATATTTCTATTGGCGCCGATTAATGATGCAGCCGGGCCTGTAAAATATCCAATCAATGCATAGAATGAAAGCAATTCGCCCGGTGTCAATTCTTGCTGAATTACAAAATAACTGCCTGTCCAAAGGATGATTATGGTAAAAAACCTTGTAAAAAATTCTGAACTATTGCCTATGTAAATGCTATAGATAGTGGTTTTGTAAATTGATTTCAATAATACTATAAAGCGATTCTCTGTCTTGTAATTGGCGTATTCTTCCAGGCCAAAACGTTTTATAGTACCGGCTGCATTCAGGCTCTCCACTAACTGTGTTTCCAACTCTGCGGCATTTTCCATTAGCGTGCGTTGCCATTTTTTATTGATGCGATTGCTGATAAAATAGATAGAAACGTAAACAGGAATTATCGCAAGCATTATCAATGCCAGTTTCCAGTAAAACAAAAACATTACACCAATGGAAAGCCCGATAATTAAAATATTGACAATAATATTTAATGCCACATCATTTATGAAGGAACGGATTTTAACCGCATCATTTACCCGGCTTATAATTTCGCCAACACGCATGGTATCAAAAAAACGCTGCGGAAGTTTTAGCAGATGTTTGTAGTATCCTAAAATTAATCTTGCGTCAATATGCTGTCCGGTGCGTAATGCAAAAACGGATTTGATGCCGCCAATGATTATTTGAAAAATCAGAATAACAATCATTATCACACTCAATAAATTAAGCAGCTTAAGGTTGCCTTCCACCAACACAAAGTCTATTATTTTTTGTACATAAATAGCGGTGGACAATCCGAGAATGGTATAGACAACTGCTCCCACCAAAGCCTGCAGCATGATACTTTTATGCGGCTTTATCAATTGCCAGAAGCGTTTCGTATTCGATATTTTTTCTTTACCGGTTACAAATCCTTCATCGGGTAATAATAATACGATAACGCCCGTCCATTCTTTTCCAAAATCTTCAATCGTCTTCTTATAAATTCTTCCATCTCCCGGGTCCATTATTGTAATGTCCTTTTTTGTAACCTTATAAATTACCACATAATGATGCAGGCCGTTTTTTACGATTACGTGAGCGATTGCGGGCAATGGAATTTTTGACAGGCTTTCTAATGCTCCTTTTGCTCCTTTTGCCTGAAAACCCAACCTCTCTGCAGCTTCTATTAACCCCAATACATTGGTTCCTCTTTTATCGGTACCCGCGTATTGGCGTATACGGCTCACCGGTAGCTGCAATTTATAATGCGCCGCTACGGATGCGAGGCAGGCAGCACCACAGTCTGTAATATCTCTTTGTTTTATTTTAATGTGTTTTCTCAAAAAGCGTTAATTTTTTACCGGAGATGCAGGGTTTAGCCAATTATTTACCTTATCAAAAAGCAATTGCCAGGCGCTGCGCCGTGTCACCATAAACCTTGCCTGCAGCGTCAATCCTTTTTTCAAATGGCCTGTAAACCCGTTTTTTAAATGAAGTTGCGTTTTATCTAAGAGGCACCGCACTTTAAAAATCGGCTTGTTATCTATTAAAGTATAATCATCATCAATGCGTGATATTCTGCCGGTAACAATTCCGAAGTAATTGTAATCAAAAGCATCTATCTGAAATTTTACAGGCTGGTTCTTTTTTAATAATCCGACATCCTGAGTAGGGACATAACATTCAGCAATTAAATTGGTTTCAGGCGAAATAATACAAAGCGTTTCTCCCGCCTGAATGAATCCACCGTCATAGCGGCTATAGATGCCTTGAATGATGCCAGAAACCGGCGCTTTTATTTCATACTTCTTTTTTTCCTCCACCAGTTGTTTCTGTTGCGCTTCAAACTGCGAATACTCCAACCTGTATGTTGCCAAATCCTGCTGCCAGGTAGTAATTTGGGCAACTTTAAAAGCATGGTAAGCTGCCTGTAATTTTTCATTCTCCACAATTTTATCAAACATTTCTTTTGGCGCTATTACATTTCCGGCTGATAAAAGGCTGTCTATTCGCAATTCATTTTTTACTTTTTTCAAAGAGGTTTCCTGTTCCGTTTTTTGATAAAGGAACCGGGTAATTTGTTGATTGTAAACCGGACTTTGAAGGTTTGTCAATGTGCCATTTGAGATATAACCCATTGAAGTGAGCAGTTCGAGATCATGAATATACTGCCTCCTCTGCCTAAGTTCATAATAGTTTAAAATAGATTTGGATTTAAAATCATTATTCTGCAAACGGGCTATCACACTGTCTTTTGGTACTGGTTGCCCTTCTTTAAAATATATGGAATCAATAATACCCGGTATCATGCTTTTAATCTCCGTACGCTCCATTGATGGCCTGATGATCCCGGAAGATTTTACGGAAATATCAAAATAAATAAATGGCAGTGATGCAAAGGTGGTAATGAGTATTAAAAGGATAATCCAGTAAATTAACTGGGATTTTTTATTTAGTTGTCCTATATAGACTTCTTGCAAGTTGGTAAAAAAGGGTTGAATTGGCATGCTGAATTAAATAACTATCAATTATAATTAAATTGAGAAACAAAAGCCTGCACTTGTTTTTTTAATCAAATAGGTTATTTATTATTGAATTCTATTATTATGAATAGCTAACAAAAAATATTAGTACATAAATCAAATTATGAAGGGAATGAAAATAAATACTCCATTTTAACCCCATTGTTATTCTGATATAACCTAAAAGTACTCCTGCAAATATTAGCGGAAGAATAAGCAAAATCGAAAAAAAAGGAATAAAATTTTGAATTTTATAATTACTTAAATGAAGTAATGCAAATGAAAGTGCCGACAAATAAAAGTAAATCCAATATCTTTCCTTATAAAATTGATATATTTTATTATTTAATTTTATAGATTTTTTAATAGCTAGATAAGAAGTACAACTTAAAATTAAAACACTTGATATTAAAATAAGTATTCCCTTATTAGCAGAAACTTTATACAGAACCCCAAAAATAAAACCAATATTTATGGGGAAAATGAAACTGTTCCAAATAAAATTTTTTAAATAGGATCGAAACAAAAGTTCCTCAGCAATTGGAGCAATAACACCTATTGTGAGTATCGCGTATAAAATGCCTTTATCGAAAGTCTCTTTTTCAAATGTTTCGTTTGGGTCTATTTGTAAAAAATTCCTTAGCCATGCGCTATTGGTAAATAAATTTAACAAGAACTCTACTATAAGGGAAAATAAGAATAAACTAATTAGGGTTTTTAATTTATAATTTTTTTCAATTTCCCGAATGAGACTTGGATTTTTTATAAATAAAAAGAAATCATAAATACTTTTCCACATTATAATTGTTTACACTAAAATTATTATAAGCAATTTTGAAGATTCTGCAATAATTTTTAGATTAAAAATACCAAAAAATGGAAGCAGGGCACTTTTCTCTTAGTGATTTTGCTTCCATCTTTATACTTTACTTGTAGAAGATACCGCCCGAGGTTTGGCTTCCATCGCGTGCTCCTTCGGCGAAAGCAGCAAGACCGTCAGCAATATCTTGCCTATGATCCCATGCAAAATCCAAAGCTTTCTTTAATGCCCATTTTCCTATATCACCAATAAGACCACCTCCATCAACCTCATACATTTCCAAATAGTTCATTGGTACAAGGCCCATTTTGTTCAAATTCATTGCTTGTGTCATAAAATAAAATTTAATTTCTTTTTGCTCGTTTATTGCTTTTGCAGGGCATACAGCTTTTATCCCTTTATCCGATGGCCATCGAAATATTTTTATTAAAAAAAGTTTATACTTTATTGGAAAATGTTTTTAGTAATTTGTCATAGAAATGTCTAAAAAGTAAAAATGAAACAAATTAAAACATAATCCAAATCAAATCTGGAATATTTTCAATACTTTTCGGAAACTTTTAATCATCATAGTATATGTACGGCGAAAGAATACGACGTTTTAGGAAACAAAAAGGACATAGCCAGGCTGACATTGCGAATATATTGCATATGTCCCCGGCTACATATAGCAAAATAGAGACAAACCGTACACATCTGACCGCAAATATTCTAGGGAAAATTTCAGAAATATTAGAAATATCACCCTTAGCCATAATGAAATATGATCCGACAATAACCAACATTAATAATAATTCCAGTAATAATGGAACTTTTAATGGCTTGATAAACGCCGAAACAATTTATAATTATCAAAAGGACTTTATTAATATGATTGTGAAAGCCAATGATCTGATTGTAAAAGCAAAAGATGCTGAAATATCAACTTTAAAGCAGGCCAACGAAAACCAACAAAAAATAATACAACAGTTGTTGTTGAAAGAGTAATACAAAGGGCTTTTCAATAAAAAGAAAAAATGAGAGGACCAGTAAACGCATAATAATGGGACTTTCAATTATATGGTAACTAGATGAACCCAATCGGGCGCAGATGAAAAAAATGTAAAACCACGATAATTTTCATCGGGTTAAATCAAAAGCAATTATGGGGTTTTATATTTGAATAAGTAAATAGAAAATTAAATTTTGCAAATATGAAGTCCTCATCTGTTGCTGAACGCTTATTAAAAAACATGAATAACATGCATGAATTAGGCCGCCTGCGAGCATTTGAATTAGGAAATCCATTTTACGGCCAGTTTACAGAAGATGGCGGATATTGGAGAAAGGAACTTTCCACCGGAGAAAAATTCTTAGTAACGATTGAAGTTATATCAGACGAAAACGCCATGCCCGTTCGAATCAAAGATACAATTATAAAAAAGTTATAAGCCTAATGAAAAATCCGGAATTGATAGTTGTTGCCGGAACCAATGATACCGGTAAATCTACGTTTATCCGCACAAAGCTAAATGAGCTATCCGACTTTGAAGTAATAATGACAGATGTTTACAAAGGCCGAACGAAAGAAATATTTCGAGTGCTACTTCGCCAATAAAAAAGCATTTTATTAGAAACTGTTTTTAATGATAAGTCATTTAAAAGCCTGATTGACCAGTCAAATACTGTGGGTTATCAATCTACTTTGATTGCCCTTTTTTTGGACAGCGTTAAATAGTCTTACAATAGAGTTACCATCCCGGGAATGCAGCAAAGCGGAATAATAATTTCAGGTAGTAACGTTGAGATCAATTTCAATGAAAGTTTTAAAAATATAGCCTCTTACTTTTTTTATTTTGACAAAAGGGACTCAATTTATACCGGAACGGATGGTGAACCCCAAAAAATTATGAGCTTTCAAAAGGCTGAACTTATAACTTATCAATCGAATAACTTACAGTACCCACAAAGATTTGCCGAATTTGGGTTTAGCAAAAAGTGGTTGAATGAGACGGCCTTTAAAATTATTACAGCCAATGAAGATTTTCCACAGACTGATCCGAAGTGAATGACTTAGCATTCTCCCTTTCTAAGCCTTAATGCCTTCGGTAAAATTTAGTACTCACACTGCGCTAGTAGCCTAAAGCAAGGTAGAAAACAATCACACTTCTATTTTCTGCGCAGATGCTCAAAGAAAATCGCGGACGAATTGAATATATTACGATTAGGAATTATGAAAGATTACCCTTCACAAAAAGAGTCTATTGATTTGATTATTGAATGATAATTCGTATCTTAAAATTCAACCAAACTTTTAATTGTTACCCAAAATTTATTACCTTATTTTTAGTGAACCTTAATCAAAAATAACCGCAATGTGGGAACCGCTTCAGCAATATTTTAATTTTACAAAAAAAGAAAGGCGTGGAATTATTTGCATAGTTGTTATCATTCTTTTATTAACGGCTCTTCCGCTTTTATTTCCATTTTTTTCAAAAGAAGAAAAAATAGATTCTTCCGAATTTGAAAATGAAATTGCTCAATTAAGTATTGATTCTTCCGCAAAAAAAATCTACTCAAAACGCGATGAGGATTATCAAAATGATTACACGCCTGGTTATAAAAATTATGAACCTTCAAAACCAGTTATACTTTTTTATTTTGATCCAAATACAGCAACAGCAAGCGATTGGATAAAGCTTGGCATAAAACCAAGAACTGCTGAAACGATTCAAAAATATGTTTCCAAAGGAGGGAAATTTTATAAACCTGAAGATATTAAAAAGATCTGGGGATTGAATGAAAAAGATGTACAGAGATTAATTCCTTATGTTTCAATCAAAAGTGTTCCAAAGAATTTTTCCTATTCTGATCAAAACCAACCCGCAGAAAAAACAACATTTACCAAAAAACCTCTTTTACAAAAAGTAGAAATCAATACTGCTGATACTTCAGATTATATCGCTCTTCCGGGAATTGGGAGTAAGCTTTCAAAAAGAATTATCGCATTCAGGGAAAAATTAGGCGGCTTTTATTCCGTTGATCAGATTGCAGAGACTTATATGCTTCCTGATTCTACTTTTCAAAAGATAAAATCTTATTTGGTATTTGATAACAAAGCCATCAAAAAGATCAATATTAATAATGCTACTGTCGATGAAATGAAATCTCATCCCTACATACGATATCAAATTGCCAATGCTATATTTCAATACAGGCAGCAACATGGAAAATTTAATTCAGTAGATGAAATCAAAAAAATAATGATTATTACTGATGAAATGTATGACAAAGCATCGCCCTATTTATCTGTAGAATGATCCTAATAAAGGCAATAAACAAATAAATTTCCAACCTGGATTTTAAGCTTTTGAATCTCATATTGTATTATCCGATTTCATTTTTTAAAAATCTCTTTACTAAACAGTAAAACAACAAATAGTGATGATTTTTGTTTTCTTATTAAACATTGTTTAATAATTGCAATAAAACAATAGGGAAAATCAAAATACCCCGGAATAATATTTATATTATTCGTTTTATCTTGCGAAACACTAAAGTGATTTAATAATGGATTTCTTACAAAATGAGCTGACTACCCAGGTAGCTGAAACCGTAAAACAATTCGCAGAACAATATATAAGGCCACATGTAATGGAATGGGATGAAAACCAGGTATTTCCCGCTTTT
>JBDTJV010000027.1:0-3631 GCA_039935675.1 Ginsengibacter sp.
TTGGATAGAGGCATTGGATAATCTTGTTAAACTTTTTTGTCACTTCAACGTTATCGTTATAGTTGACTGTTGATTTAGCTTAAATTTACAATCGTCAAATGTTGGTGCAGAAAATCCTGGCCTGAAATTATTACTAAGCCCATACGGTTCTTTAGGAATATTAAACCAACCTTTATCTAATAATCTATTTTCGTTTTTGTCTTGATAAACTGCTACTGCATAGTCGCCTCGGGGAAGGTCAAATGAAAACTCCAAACTTTGACTGCTTGCTTTTACTGTTTTTGAAGTAATCGGTTTTTTAAAAAAAGTTTCCTTGTTATCATACACTTCAACAACAATATTTCCTTTTCCAACCTGAATATTTTTTACAACAACTTTTAATGCTACGGAATTTGAAAAAAATGTTCCTACTAATGATATGAATAAAAATATATTCGTCATAAAAAGTTATGATAAAACCTGAATGGCCATATAAAGAAGTATAAGCGCGTAAACATTTATCAGAGCTGTTCTAATCCAATGTGTCTTTAGAATTTTTTTAAGATAAGGGCTTCCTCCGCCAGATTCATCTTTTGAAAGTTTGGCTTGCCACGGTCCCCAAAAAATTCCTGTCAATAAATGAGATAGAAATTGTGAGGCAAAAGCAATCGAAATTTCAGCGATAGAAATTTGGCCGGGATGATACCAGAATAATGCTATTGAGCCAATGAATGAAATGCCCACTGGAATAAATACCCAATAAGGAAGTTTTTTCCAATGAGCTTTTTGAACAATGTGAAAAGTTTTTTCATCAATAAATTTCCACGTTCTGAAAATATCAATTTCATGCGCCCAGATGGTGCCTGCATTATAAAATGCAAGTGCTAAATTTAAAAGAAGAAATAATTCTTTTGTCATTATCTGCTGATATTTTTTTTAACATTCAGCCCAAGTACTGACATATAAAATATTAAAATGCCATAAGCTGTTATAAGTGCAACCATTAACCAGTGTGAGTTAATAAGGAGGTTATATAATTGCTGTTGGGTTTCATTATTCCATCCCAAGTTACTTACGTAAGGAGCCCCTTGCAAAATTCCATTTACTTCTTCCGGAGAAGCCCCGATTAAAACCATTAAAGGTGCCCACCAAAAATAAGTGAGGCTATAAGTAACAAATAATATTGTACAAGCTATCCAAATGAGCGAGCGTAAAATTTCGGGAGGCCGCAACCAAAACATCGCAATGGTAGTGACGATAGCTGCACCTGCAGGAATAAATATTAGCATCCAGATACTGTGCCACCAAAAAAGATGATAGGTATGAAATTCCTTTGCTACTACATACGCCCATAGTGGATAGGCGGAAAGCTGCACTAACCAAATTTGTCCAATACTGATAGACGACAATCCTAAATTTAAAAGTAAAAGCGATTTTTTAATCCTATGATTTTCCAAAATGAAATACTTTAACAGATTCCTCCGAAAAAATAATGATAAAAGCGCTACGGATTGCTGAACTACAATCCTTCTATTCTGCTACTAGTGCTTTGTACTGTAAAGATGAGGTTATTACTATGGATTTTATTGGAGAAATGCGACAAAGTTGAGGAGAAATATTAGTGGCTGTGGTACCGGTAATTTTTTTAATCTCGTTACTAAAATGCGATTGATCGTAATAGGCACAATCATAAGCAATATCATTCAACTCGTTCTTTTCTTGAAGAAAATGCAAGCTATTTTGGAAACGAACATTCATAATAAATTTCTTTGGTGATAAGCCAGTCAATGCTTTAAATTTCCGCTCAAAGCTTCGTTTGCTGTTAAAAACTTTGCCTGCCAGTTCATCAACTTTAATCGTTCCCTTCGTTTTATTAATAATATTGATAGCATGAAGAATTGATTTGTCAATTGAGATATAATTAAATTTTCTCTGAAGAAAATCAATAATAAACTTTTGTTTATTCCGAACAATAGAGAATTGTTCAATCATTTGCATTGAAAGATCCCCACAAAGGAAATTACTTAAAGGAATGATTTGATCGGTGAACCTATATAGTTCGCAATCAAAAAAGAATCTTGCAGCCCATGGGTTAAATTTTACAAGAATAGTTTTAGAAGCGGGCGCACATAAAAATTCTTTTGATTTTGTAAGTTGTCCGCAAAACGCTATTAAAGGAACGGTCAATTTCTCCCCGCAATTATTTTCAAAAATGGTTTCTCCAAATTGAAACATAAGTGTGATGGTATTATTTGGGAAAACTACTTTTCGTTGAACAACATTTGTATTGTTCTCGACCTGTAGTATTCTGTTAATATAAAAATTTATAAAATGGCTATGCATAACAAAAACTATACATTTTGCGTTGTTGGTTATTTTGTCTTTAAAAAAATTATTCGCCAAAAATGCTTGTAGCTAAAAATCAACGGTTATGTTGCCGGGAAATTAGTTTCCTTCAGCATCGTGGCTAAATTCAAGATGAAAGGTCAGGTAAATAAAATAGCCAACCAAACCAGTTTAAATAAAGTTTTGGTGGAAACGGTCTTTCTTTGTCATTGTCAAAATTTCAGCAACTTCAAAAAAAATATTTTACACTTTCCAATGTTATGAATTTCCTGTGAAACAAATATTTATTTTCTTCCCGCTCATTAATTGAATAAATATTTAAGATTTCAGATTTCAGTTTCTATTTTATAAAACCAATTCACATAAATTATTATTATTAATGTTACTGGCTCATGCTATCATTTAAATCGACCTTGAGATAGGATTTGTATGCTGCTAATCTTCTCAACAATTCTTTATTGTCTTCTATGATTTTGGCTTTTTCGGTTTCTCCGGCAGCAATACCGATGTAATTAAAAATAGAATGTGCTTTATCCAACGCATCTCCGGTACTTATCATAAATGGCTGATGACCGCCCGATATCCATCCGCCACCAATATCAGCATTATCAAGGTATGGAGCATAAATCATATAATGAGGCATCACCATGTTGGCAATCCCGTCACCTGCATTTGAACGCAATAATGGAGACAACATGTAACAAATACCAGTACGCGGCGGGGCTTTATATATTCCGTCTTTCACTCTTTTTACAACAATATCTCTTACCTGTTTGGCAGTAAATTTTCCCGACGCTCTCATGGCAGCTATTTCAAAAAATATTGGCATTAGTGTTTTTGATCCTATGGAATCAAAACCTTCGGGGGCATACATATCCCGTACAAATTCCCCTCTTGACCAATCGGTGCGCTCTACATAAGCGGAGAAGCCATTGGTTCCTTTACGTGTCAAATAATAGCCTTTTGCAGGATCGAGCAAATAAACAGTTGCACCATCACGAAGATGAGCAGGCAAAGCGCTTAGCGCATAATCCGTTTCTAATTCAGCAGGCATTTTATCAAGCTTCCAATCATTGGTTTTTTGTGCAAAACTTTCAGAAGAAAATACAATTATCCATACCAGGATGAATTGAACAAAATGTTTAATAATTTTCATGTTTTATTGATTTTTGAATTGTATCAAATAATTGATGAGTCTATCCCCGGTTTTTTGAAGACCAGTATCAACACCATAAATTTTAGCACATTGAATTAAAAACTCTTTACTTTCAAAAAGCATTGTCCAGTTAATAAATGTTTTATCCTG
>JBDTJV010000028.1:0-7808 GCA_039935675.1 Ginsengibacter sp.
CACAATATTATTCAGCAATTGCAAACGTGGAAGCAAAAGATACCTCGTTGGCAAATAAGTATCTTTCAATGGATGTGGTGAAAAACGATTTTCCACCTAACATCAAATTTCTATATGGCCTGGAGCAGAAAAATGAAAAATCAGGACAAAGATATTTTGAATTATATGCGATAAAAACTGTTCCTGGAACAGAGAAAGCAAAACTGGAAGGTGAAGGTGTAGAAGATTCGCGTGCGGATTATGATGAGCATGGAAGGCCGGCCATCAAGGTGACGATGACACCTACCGGTAGCCGCATTTGGGCAAAAATGACCACCGAAAATGTTAACAGGTACATGGCAATTGTGTTGGATGATATTGTGTACAGTGCACCAATTGTAAACGGGCCAATTGAAGGCGGAAATACAGAAATAAGTGGAAACTTTACTGTGCAACAGGCACAGGATCTTGCGGGCATTTTGAGAATTGGTAAAATAGATGCTCCTGCTAAAATCGTTCAGGAACAAATTGTTGGACCAACTCTCGGGCAGGCCGCTGTTCATGGAGGTATGATGGCGTTCATTATTTCGTTCCTTATCATCTTTATTTTAATGTTGGTTTACTATAACACTGCTGGCTGGATCGCCAATATTGCTTTGATATTAAACCTTTTATTTACCATCGGAATTCTTAGTGCCCTTGGCGCTACCTTAACCGCGGCAGGTATTGCAGGGTTGGTACTAACCATCGGTATGGCTGTAGATACCAACGTAATTATTTTTGAAAGGATCAAGGAAGAACTAGCCCGTGGCAAAAGCCATCCGCTGGCGGTTCATGATGGATATAGGAGATCTTACGCACCGGTTATTGATGCTCACGTAACTGTATTTTTAACTGCCGCCATTCTATTTTATTTTGGATTAGGACCTGTACTTGGTTTTGCAACTACACAGATGCTTGGTATATCACTTTCGTTATTCTGCGGAATTTTAATATCCAGGTTGGTCACTGATGTTTACATGAACAAACAAAGGCACTTTAAATATTTCACCCGCTTCTCTAAAAGGATTTTTCAACATGCAAGCTATAAGTTTATTGAATATCGAAAAGTGGCTTACGCGATCTCGGTTGTCGTTTTAATACTTGGCATTGGATCGTTTATAAATGGATTTGATAAAGGTGTTGAATTTAAAGGAGGAAGAAGCTATACTGTTCAGTTTGATCATAATGTAAATGTAGAAGCCATACGTACTCCTTTACACAAGGCTTTTGATGGAGATAACCCTGTTATAAAAACAGTGGGTGACGAAAGACATCTTGATATCACTACTTCTTACCTGAAAGGTGTTAATAACGCCGACAGTGCAGTTGAGGCAAGATTATTTGAAGGTTTAAAATCTCAATTACCTCCAAATCTTACAGCTTCAGAATTTGTAAGAGCTAATATACAAGGCCACCAGGTAGTACAACCTATTATTTCCAAGGATCTGGAAAATGGGGCCATCAAAGCGGTAATTTTTGCGATAATAGCGATCATCGTTTATATATTCCTTCGATTCCGCGATTGGCGTTATTCGCTGGGAACCATTATTTCATTATTGCACGACGTTTTTGTGGCACTTATAGTATTCTCGTTTTTCAAAAATATCGTACCATTTCCATTGGAAATTGACCAGCATTTTATCGCAGCAATTTTGACGGTCGTCGGATTCTCGATGAATGATACGGTAATTGTGTTTGACCGTATCCGGGAAGACAGTCATAATATGAAAGGTGCATCCAAAGAAACGATCATCAACCGTGCGATCAATGATACTTTGAGCAGAACAATCATGACTTCTGTAACAGTGTTCATTACGTTACTTGCTTTGTTCATCTTCGGTGGTGAAGTTACCCGCGGATTCTCTTTCGCTATGTTGATTGGTGTTATCACCGGTACTTATTCTTCTATATTTGTTGCTGCACCGATACTGATCGAGTTTGCAAAAGACAAACCATTAGGAGCTGCGCGTATGAAATCGGATAAAAGGAAAACGCCGAAAGCAAAACTGGTATCTTCGAAATAAATTATTAAATGTATTCTTCAAAAAACCGGTAAAGTATTTGCCGGTTTTTTTTATTGTTTTGTCAAAAGAATCAAACTGATTTTTAACGTGGGTCTGATGTTTCTTTAGTAAATCAACAAATATCCCGGGATTTTAATTTCGTGTATTCCGAAGTTATTACGATTTCAATATGGTATTAATAAAAAGAAACGAACCCAAAATTTTTCAGAAAAATTTACCAGATCGTTCAAAGCTCCTGAAGTTGTAATGAATCTAAAATAAGATTTTTCCTTAAATCAAATACCCCAATTCTTTCATCCGGTTAGAAAACAAATCTTTATGGGATTCTTTTATAAGGATATGAAATTTTTCGGCTTTGATGATGATAGAACGTAACACAAGGTCCTGGGCTATCAGGCGATGTAATTCTTTATTTTCAGGAGAAAGCTCGTAAATGTGAAACTTATTTTTCCTTGTTATCAAATTACAGTTTTGTACAAGCTGGTCCAGGTAGTCTTCCCAAAAAACAGGTAAATGCTGAACAATAGTTTGTTTAAAAAGAGTAATCTTATTTTTAAGATCCGTCTCTGTTTTGCAGTCTTTTAAAAAATTTCCCGGGTTTAACTGGTAACGGTTTTCACTTACTTTTTCCGCATAATTCGATAACATGGTATCAGCCAAAATCACATTCCCTTCTATTCGAATGATGGGGCTGCTTTCATCAAAAGAAAATTTTGTTTGAGTTGAAATTTCAGGCAAAGAATACTCTTCTTTTAATCCTAATAAATAAGAGCCTAAATCCGTAAGCTTAAAGGCTCGCAACCCATCATAATAAGAATAAATTTGAGCCGCATCAGTATCAATAGATAATTCCATTAGTCCAAAAGCAGCCAATAAATAAACATGGCCTGCAAGATTTGGAATAGAACCATAATGCTTATAATTATTTCCATTAATAGAAATTTCTTCACCCACAAAATCCTTTACAATCAGCCGTGAGGCATCATAAAAAGAGTAAATTGGCATAAGTTCTATAAAATGAGTTGAAGCATATAGCTGCAGATTTTCACAAGTAATCCAGCCTGCGGGCATCTGCTTAAAAATGGCAAGAATGCTTGAGGTAGTTTCCCGGAAATCACCACTTTGAAAATTATTAATTCCTTTTAAATGCATTAACAAATATGGTGCTGTAGGATGGAGTCTAAAATCGCGCTCAAACAACTTTTTTAGTATCGCTAATGGAGATGCATAATTAGATTCTATTTTAAAATCATCAGCAAATAATCCGGCTATTAACATGGCTCTTAAGCCAATGTCGCCTTCATCGGGAAAACTTTTTAGCTGTAGCGCTTTATTCATTTTACGACCAGAAGCGGCATTGGGATAACCTTTTTGAGTATACCGAATATTCCCTTGCTTATAATAAGCTACAATTGTCGGAAGCTCTTTAAAAATATCCTGTTCTGCATTAAAAATTGTCAGGTTACCAGGCGCTTTAGCAACTTCTAAATAATACCCTTTTGGTTTGGGAAGAAACGTGGCGTAAATCTCCCGCAACATCAAAGGAAAAGTAAGCGTTAAATTGCAACCTTCCAGGTATTCCTCGGGGCTACTGCGATACCAACTGTTATGATAGTGGATTAAAGTGCGCCATTTGTTTAAAACTTTATCCTGAATCAAATTAAATGAATGGCCGTAACGCTGTTCACTTAACTGGACATAGACAACTGGCTTTCCGTAAATCGCATTGAGATCTTTATATGTCAGAAATGAATTCCAGGTTGCTTTTTCGATGATCTTCCTATCTTCTTCAGGTAGCGAATGATAAAAATATTTTGCAGCATCTGAATTGCTGAAAAAACGGGTTATCCCATTAGCCATTATAGCTTTCGAAGGCTTTTGCTTTAAGTTGGTATTTTGAAGAATGGTCTGAGCGCTAATCCCATTCCATTCTTTCTCCGTATTTTTTAATAAAAATTCCCGCATGGGATTATACAGGACTTCATAAAGCGTGTCTCCGTTAAGTTGTTTCTCAAGCCTTTCAACAAAATCTTTATCAGTCATTTCCATTTTACAAAAGTTATTAACTTAGAATAAATTCAATATCATCTTCACTAAGCGATTTTAAAGAAGCGCTATCTGTAGAAATAATATTTTCAAATAAAGCACTTTTCAATTCCTGGAGTTTCAATATCTTTTCCTCAATTGTACCAATGGTAATCAGTTTGTAACTCATTACTTTTTTATCCTGCCCTATCCGGTGTGTTCTGTCAATAGCCTGGTTTTCGGCGGCTTTGTTCCACCACGGATCAAAAATGAAAACGATGTCAGCGGCTGTAAGATTTAATCCTGTTCCGCCTGTTTTTAGGGTAAGAATAAAAACTTTGCAATCCGGATCATTTTGAAATCTTTCTACCAGTTCCTGGCGGTTTCGCGTGCTTCCCGTCATCGTTACAAAATCAATATTGAGTTTATCAAGTTGTTCCCCAATATTTTCTACAGCAGCAAGATAATTAGCAAAAACCAAAACCTTATGGCGGTTTGCAATGGCATCTTCTAACTGCTCCATCAGTAACTCAATTTTGGGAGAATGAATGCGTCCTTCTGTTTGTGAATCAGGAATAGAGGCAATCTGGCGCAATTCGTTCATTGCCTGGAAAATAAAAAATTGTGATTGATGAATACCTTTCATTGCTACTTGCTGCTCAATCGCTTCTTTATAAAACAATCGGCGCTGCTCATAATATCTTGCCTGGTCGTTGCTCATTTCTACATATAAGGTTTGTTCAATTTTGTCAGGCAATTCTTTCAGCACATCTTTTTTTAAGCGCCTTAAAATGAAAGGGTAAATTTTTCTTTTCAGCTCTTGTGTAGCATTTTTGTCATCATATTTTTGGATAGGCGTAAGGTAATTTTGATTAAAATTTTCTGCACTGCCAAACATCGCCGGATTTAAAAAGCTAAATAAAGCATACAATTCTGATAAATTATTTTCTATTGGTGTTCCGCTCAAAGCGAGTCGGTGATCGGCATTCAACAGCAGAGCAGCTTTGTGTACCTGGCTATGCAAATTTTTTACAGCTTGTGATTCATCTAATATTGCATAAAGGAATTTTTGATCTTTCCACTGTTCAATATCGTTTCGCAAAGTGGCATAAGTCGTAAATATCAGATCATTTTTTCTGGCTTCATTCATATCTCTGTTGCTGCCATACCATGTATAAAAAGTTAATTGCGGTGCAAACCGTTTCAATTCATTTTCCCAATTAAACAAAAGCGATTTCGGCATGACTACGACTGAAGGAAGTGGCTTTTTCTTTTGAGAATACACTTCTGCAAGAAGTGCAATAGTTTGCAATGTTTTTCCCAAACCCATATCATCAGCGAGACAGCCGCCCAGTTTATTTTCATACAAATATTGTAGCCATTTAAAACCGTGTTGCTGATAAAGCCGCATATCTGCTTTTACATCAGGTAATTTTGTTTTCTTCTTTGCCAATTTATTAAAGCCTTCATAAATTTCCCTGGCTTTTCCAAATTGTTGTTTCGCAGCACGTTCTTCAAGTAGTTCTTCTACCAAAGGCAAATCAAAAAATGAGACCTCTATTTTATCTTTTTGATTTTTTTTCTTTTTGAAGAGGCGTTGCAATTTTTTCATGTACTGCTCATTTACCAACGCATGGCTTCCATCATTGAGCATGATATACCTGTTTTTATTAAACTGGGTTATCGCATCCAACAAAGAAACCGACTGGCCGCCAAAGTCAAGCGTGGCATTGCCTTCCAGAAAATCAATGCCATGACCCAATTGAACGTTAAGGCGTGGGGGATGAACATTGATCTTATATTCTTTTAATTTTTCACTTCCGATTAAAGTATACTCAGCAATAAGGGAAGGAATATCCTGGTAAATAAATTCAGACGCAATATTTTCAGGAATGATCAACAGTGCATCTTCACGAATAATTCCCGCTGCAGATTTTTTTCTTCCTTTGCCCGAATGGCAATATAAACGTTTTTCAATATTTTCTATGTATTTCTCAAGATGTAATTGTTCTATTGGCTGAACGTTTATCACTTCTTCCATTTCATTTATCGAAGCAAAACGATAAAGATCATAATCATCAAGAAAACTAATTTCAGTATTAGGCATAATTTGCCCAATTCTCATGTAAAGTGAATTATCTGCATCAACCTTTTCAAAGATTAGCGCGGGTGAGGCTTTCAGCGGTTCTGCTACTTTTTTTATGGTATAATTTTCAAATTGAAGCGAAGCATTTTCAACATAAGAATAAAACAATGAAAGATATTTTTGAAGATCAGCAATAAACAATCTGCTGACATTAAAAGTTTCAAGATTTGCAAACATTGCGCCTGCTGCAGAAGATTCAATGATGCAATTTTTTTCCGGAATCCATGCAAATTCTTCATTCAAAAATTTAAAATGGTCAAATACTTCTGCCTGTAAAAACAATTGTAACCTGGCTGATAATTCCTTTTCACCCTGTTTTATTATTTGCAAATTCAGCTTAGCGAGTCCGGGTAATTGCAGCACCGGTTCTTTTTCTTCATTTATCAAATGTCCGCTTTCTATCAACTGCTGAATTAAATACGGATGCTCATGAAGGTAAAGGCGATTGTTGGGATTTTCCCAGTCAATTGTGAAGTGACTTCTTTCTTTAGCGAGGTAAATATTTTTAGTGACGCTGCGCAAAAGGCCACTATATCTCCTGTAATCAAATTCAGTTTCTTTACCCTCTTTATTTACGGTTTCAATATATGAGCCTTCGCTATCAAACCTAAGCATAAAAAATATCTTTTCTTCACTGGGTGCAAAAGAATTGCTTTGTACAGCATGGAGTTTGTTGCGCTTGAGTTGTTCAAATAGGTGCATTGAAAATATTTATAGATGCAATTTTTAATTTAAAAGGAAAATCAGTTTTACAAATTTAAGGAGATGGATTTTAAAAGTATTTCAAGTTTTGCAATCACTCGTTATAGTAGTTCATTTCATCTTTTAGATTTAATAAACAAGTACATCTTCCTATTAGATACAAATGGTAGATGAAAAAATTGGTGATTCTAGTAAACTAAGGAATAAGGCGGTTTTCTATTTTAGTGTATCGATGTGGAGGAATCTTGATCTAGATTAAGATGAGTCACGGATTTAATCATTTCACTTCATATGTTTTTTTATCTTTTCCTATTCCAATCAAAGTCAGTGATTTCCATTGTTTGGGCAATATGGTTTTTAATTGTACAATTCCGGTTGGCGTAATATCTAATCCTCCAAACCCAAATAAAACACTTTGTAAATAGCCACCGGCACCTGTTGCAAAATACGGATTGGTACCACCTGCCGTTTCTGCCATTACTCCGAATGGAGGTAATTTATTAGGAATGTAAGTTTGTTCAAAAGCGTCAAAAGCTTTTTGTGGTTCATTGAGACGTGCATATAAGACCGAGAAAATAGCATGTGTCATCGCAGGAGATCCTTCCCCTACCCTGCTTTCGTAATATTCCAGGTCTTTTTTTATTTGCGCAGGATCTGTAATTTCTTTTAAAGGATAAGCAAGCAAATTTACATCCGCCTGTTTTATTTTTTCTCCATTATAATTGGCATATTCTGAAGTAACACCGTTGCTCAATTTTAAAATAGGAATATTTTTTTCTACATTAATCCAGTCTGTATCAACATGCTCATGCAAAATTTCAGCAGCCATCACAGCATATCGTAAATTAGCTTTGGCAGCGGCGTTTGTAAAAGCATTATTGTCTACGTTT
>JBDTJV010000029.1:0-3367 GCA_039935675.1 Ginsengibacter sp.
TTTCAGGAATTCCTCCAATTTCCGGCAACATCATTTTTTTTCTCAAGAGGTCAATCGAAGCGTTTACCATTATTCTTCTTATCCACCCTCCTAACATTTTAGCAAGATTGCCTTCTTTTTCAATAATAAATTTATCGAGACTCAGAAAAAACTTTACGAATCCATCGTTGGTAACCTCAGCCGCCTCTTCATAATTATAAATGTATCGGAACACTATCTTCAGAGCAAAGTCATAATATTGTTCATAAAGTAATTTTTGATACTTTCTTTCCCCTGCTTTGCATCCTTCCAATATAATTTCTATTTTTTCCAAATAATTAATAAAAGATTGAGGGCTATCAATATTTTTTTAAAAAGTAAAGGTGTTTAAAAGTTCAATAGAATTTGCAATAATTTTTAACCGTTTAATATCAATACGTCTTTAAATTTAAAAAGGTTGCAATTTTTACTTTTTTTCAAAAAAATATTTTTGCTCCTATAAAGTTTGATCAAAATACTGGTAGTAATTTGGGAAATTTATGTTTATACAAATGACAATAAGAATCGATGCAAAAGGATAAAATGAGATTTCAAAATAAGAATCAGTCGAATTTGTTGATCCACTGCCTGCTTTCAAATAAGGTGGAGGTAGAAATAGAAATTAGACGTTTCGAAAAATAAATAGAATGGATTTCTAATTACTACAGGACTGAAGGCATCCTCTATATTGAAATAAATTTATTCTTTCAAATAAAAATTAGCCAAAGAATTGGAACCGGTTTTGGTTGATATTTTTGGCTTATGCCAAACAAGAATTTTGAGAATTATTAAGTCAAAATAATAAATACCTTGCGATCTTTAATAATAAGATTTAAAGAAATATTAATTAAAAACATTATTGCTTCAGATCATCCAATACCGGTGTTCTTAGTCCGGTTATTTCTTTCTGTTCCTGCGAATTGATTTGTTCAAAAACAGTAATTTTATTATTGCCTTTTTTCAACCAGCAACCAGGTAAATACAAAGTTTGCTGAGGCCCTACATTCCAGTATCGGCCAAGGTTGTGGCTATTTACAAAAACGATTCCTTTTCCCCATTTGCTCATATCTAAAAAAGTATCTCCGGTTTTCGAAAGATTAAAGGAACCTTCATAAATTAACGGTTGATCTTTTTTATATTTATTAGAATATGATTTCAAATCAGGCTCGTGATCCATTGGGAATTTATACATATTCCAGTTACCGGTAATCTCATTTCCTGCAATGGTTACAGGGCTTATAATTCCTTTTAGGTTATCCACGATCTCTGCGCCATAATTAATTCGTCCCATGTTTTCTACCAGGATATCAAGAGTTGCGTTGAAAGGAATATCAATATCGCACGAATAAGTATTGGTATTTCGATTTAATACTCCTGCTTTTTCTCCGTTTACATAAACAAGCGCGTAATCTCTTAAACCTTTTATTTCTAATTTACCACTAATCGGTTGTGTAAAATGCCTGGTATATAAAACATAACCATATCCCTGGTTGAGATCTTCAAATGTTTGCGGAGTATCACTCACCACCGGTTTCATTTTTTCTTTTAATGCAAAAAGATCTACCGCTTTATTTAGTTTAATAGACGGAATTTCAATAACAGGAATTTGCGCCGGAATATCCGGGATTTTATAAGAAACGTTTGCCTGGAACAATTTACGAAGGGCCAAATATTTTGGCGTTGCCCAACCAGCTTCGCTTATTGGAGCATCATAATCATAGCTGGTAATGTCGGGTTGAATATCATGTTTTTTATCATAATTGGCGCCGCTGGTGAATGCGAAATTGGTACCGCCGTGAATCATATAATAATTAAAAGAAACACCACCTTTTAAATATTTTTCTGTCTGGTTTACTACACTTTCTGTCGATACTTTTTGAAATGGTTCTGCCCAATGGTCTAACCAACCCGGATAGAATTCTGCTACCATATACGGACCTTCTCCGTTATGATATTGATTGACAACCTTCTTCAGATCATCAATATTATCTTCTCCGTTTGCAGTGGGTAAAGCACCTTCGATAGTACCGCCATTAAACAACCAGGCACCATCTGATGTAAACAGGGGAACATCAAATCCTGCATTTATTAATTGTTGTTTAATGGCAGCGCTATATTTTTTATGGTCTTCCAAGGAGATATCTTTTCGTTGGGCTACATAGGAGCCAAATTCGTTTTCTACCTGCACCATTATTATCGGTCCGCCATGGGTTATTTGTAAATTTTTTACCTGGGCAGCAAGATGATTTATATATGTTTTGCAGGAATCTAAAAAAGGTTGATTATAAGATCGTATTACAAGCGATTTTTCTTTTTGCAACCACCACGGATAGCCGCCAAACTCCCATTCAGCACAGGCATAAGGTCCGGGCCTTAAAATGACCATCATTCCTTCTTCAGCAGCTATTTTTACAAATTCTGCAATATTCCGGTTATCGGTTTTAAAATCCCAAACTCCGGGAGCCGTTTCCTGGTAATTCCAAAATACGTAAGTAGCCACTGTGTTCAATCCCATGACTTTCATCATTTGCAAACGCTGGCGCCAATAAGCTTTAGGTACTCTGGCGAAATGCATTTCACCGGAATGAATCTGGATAGGTTTTCCATCATACAAAAAATTACCATCCTTTACAGCAAACGTATGTTTCTGTTGGGCAAAAGAAGTCTGAAATAAAAAGGCAAAAAAGCAAGACAGTACAAATATTCTCTTCATTTTCCAAAAAATTTTAAAATGATGGGAACCATCTTCTCAAACTTAACTAAATGAATTGAAAATTATTTAATCAAACGATTGCGCAGAATTGATTTTTAGGTTGGCAAATGAAAGGTGAAAATTAAAATTGCAAGTATTTTTTTATTTACTATAGGTTTTCATTCCTACTAATCTGTTTGGGTCCGATTTAATTAAAGGTCAATTTTTAGTAAGTTCGTCAGCAGAATCAGAAAATTATTTTATTACCATTTGTTATGGTCAAATCATTTGGCTCACTCTTTTCTCAGCTTTTTGATTTCCCTATCAAAATCAGATTCGTAATCCCGATCTTGTATTATTCTGAAATTTTCATATTCTTTTTCAGCTTTTAATTTTGCTTCCAGCATCGTTACCTTTCCTTTATCTTTCAAAATTGGATAATTTGATAGTTGCAAAAAACCGTTTAAAAATTTAGTCCAGTCCTTCATGAACATCAATTGATTTCGCCGCGCATTGACCTCAGCCAAATCAAGATAAGCGGATACGATACGATTTAGTTCCCGGATATGTTCCTCATTTAGATAATTCTTTGCTATTACAACATCGCTTTTTAGAATCTTTCCCTGGGGCGCATGTTTCCATATTTTTAAACCCATA
>JBDTJV010000030.1:0-3826 GCA_039935675.1 Ginsengibacter sp.
TTTCGTTTCCATTTTGTTTAATTGCGAACCGGCATCTAATGAAATTATTTTACTTTCTGTAACGCTTGTTCCATTTACATTCCAGGCTTCATAACCTAATTCAAATGTGCTGCGCAACGGGCCATTGTCCAATACTTTTTGCGTTCTGAAATTTTTAGAATAATATATGGAATCATTTACATAAGGATCGCTGCTGCCTGAACCGAGACTAAAACCGACATCATAAAAATCCAATCCTTGTCCATGGTCAACATGATAATCCCCCGACTTGTACCATTTATTAATTATTAGATCTGAAGTACGCTTCGCCCAAACATCTTGTCCGTAAGCCATTTCGTTGGGTATTTTTTCCAAAGCCTTTCCATAAACCCGGAAGGCTATCCGGTCATTTTCCCACGCAAAATCATCATAACGCTCAGGAACAAAACGCGCATAGGTTTTTGGTGTAAAATCCGAAGGAGCTTCATTGAGAACTTCTGCATATATTTTTGATCCGGGCGCAAGAGAAGTTAAGAGCAATAAATTGACAGGATTTTTATTTGCATGATATTCTAATTGATAAGTAATTTCTTCTCCACTTAATGCATTGATAATTTTTATTTTCTTACTTATATTTTTTGAAATAAAATCCTTGTATGGAAATGATACTACTTCTTCTTTCCTGTATAATCCTGTTGTGTTATTAAGTGATAAAATATTTTTTTCTGATGAATGCTTTAATATCATATCCACCATTTGTGTACCCAACAAAAGAAACGCGCCCACACCATATACTTCTGAACTGTTACTATCAACAGACTCAGGCTGCGCTCCTATTTGTTGCACATTCCCCAATTTACCATCCGAATGAACTGAAGAGGTAAGCGCTTCCCATGCTTTTGAAATAGCCGGTTTGTATTTATCATAAGAAAGCAAATCGTGATTGACGCCCCATGTGAGCGCATAACAATAAAAACCTGTACCGCTGGTTTCCTTTGCCGGATAAGCAGTCGGGTCCAGAAGTGAAGCATGCCAGCTTCCATCCGGGGATTGAAGTGTGATGATCTTTTCCGCCATTTTTTTATACAATTCAACATAACGGGGACGATCGGGATAATTGGCTGGCATATTTTCCAACATTCTCACCAGGCCACCCATCACCCATCCATTGCCACGGGACCAAAACATTTTTTTCCCGTTGGCTTCCTTTTTATCAAAATACCGGCTATCGCGGAAATATAAATTTTCTGAAGGATCAAAAAGATAATCGGTGGTTTTCCACCAGAGTTTGTTGGCAATATCCAGGTACTTTATTTCTCCGGTAGCGGTAGCGAGATAAGCGAGCGCCGGAGGTCCCATAAACAGTGCATCGCACCATGCCCATTCTCTTAGATGTATATTATTTTTCCACTCCAGGGATTCTGTATGTGGCATGGCAATAATGGAATCTGCCTGTTCTTTAAAATGGGCAATCATTTTTGGTTGCTGGTACAAAGAATACATTTGCGAAAACATTTGTCCTACACAATAATCATCAGCCATCGTACGCAGCGGGCCCGTGTTCCACTCCAGATCCTGGCCTATTTGATACATGGCTTTGCTGTATTTTGGTTCATTGGCAATTTCATTCAAAGCCATAAAACCTGCGTAGGCTGCTCCGTTTGTCCAATCATCTTTTGGCCATCGCATTCCATCTTTTTCCCAAGTGTGTAATTGCCAATCGGCTACTTTTTTCATTATTACTAAAGTAGAATCAGCCTGGGAATTATTTTGCGCAAAAGAGTTGGCATTTAAAAAAACTACAAAGAAGGTAACCAGGCAAAAAGAGAAAAGAGATTTTTTCATTTTCGAAATGATTTTAAAAAGTTTTATAATTATCAGGCAGGCAAAGTCACGTTTCTTTTTTTAAGCCTAACCCCCCGGCCCCTCTCCTGGGAGGAGAGGGAATACAAATACCTCACCTCAAATCTTCTACGGCGGCCACATCCATATCGCCGTAATCCAAATTCTCTCCAGCCATCCCCCAGATAAAAGTATAATTCGATGTTCCTGCGCCCGCATGGATTGACCAGTTTGGTGAAATTACCGCTTGATCATTTTGCATCCAGATATGCCTCGTCTCCTGGGGTTCGCCCATAAAGTGGCATACTGACTGCCCTTCAGGAATTTCAAAATAAAAATAAACTTCCATTCTGCGGTCATGCGTATGTGCCGGCATCGTGTTCCATACACTTCCTGTTTTTAGTTCAGTCATACCCATCTGTAACTGGCAGGTTTCTACCACGCTATTTACAATTAGCTTGTTGATGGTACGGTGATTTGAATTTTCCAAAGAACCTAAGGTTACTATCTCTGCTTCTTTTTTGGTAATTTTTTTCGTGGAAAATTTATGATGTGCGGGCGCCGAATTGATATAGAATTTAGCCGGTTTCGATTTATCCGCAGAATGGAATTTCACGTTTTTTGTTTCTTTACTGATATAAAGCGCTTCTTTATAATCGAGCTCATATTTTTCTCCATCAGCTTCTACCGTGCCTTTGCCACCTACATTGATGATGCCCATTTCTCTTCTCTCCAAAAAATATTTTGCTTTTAAATTTCCCGGGTTAGGCAATTCAATGGCTTTATTTACAGGCATCGCGCCTCCCGAAATATAACGGTCATAAAATGATAAAGTAAGATGAATGGCATCTTCCTCAAAGACTTTTTCAATTAGAAAATGTTTTCTAAGTTCTGATGTGTTCATTTTGGCCGCCTCTGTTGGGCTATTGGGATGTCGGGTTTCAATGTTTTCGTTCATTTTCAATTTATTTATTTGTGATTAATATTTTAATTAACTGGTTTCCAAATTATGGTATCATTTTATCCGAATTTAATCTAATTCTTTTGAAACGGATTTTCCCAAATCGTCATTTTGAGGAAGATCCATTTTATATTTTTTACTATTTATTTTAAATTCAAATATTTTGAGTTTATGGGTTGGATCCGCCGCCGTCATAAACCACTTGTTATCCTTTTGTTCAAGCATATATAAACCGGCCTGGTCAAAATTTAATGTACCCACCTCTGCTATTGATAACTTTACAGGATCATATATAACAAACATATCCAATTTTTTATTCTTAGAACTTACTACCTGGGCTGTGCTATTATTTTCAATCACAGTAAAGGTAGGTTCGTAGCGTGTTAGGTGATCCAAAGTGATTGCAGGAAGAATCACATACGAATAGGATTCATGCTGCGGCCTTTTCCCATGTGCCGCGTCGATGCTGAATATTTTGGCAGATTGCTTTTTCGGTGGATAAATCTTTGCCATCTCATTCCAGTCGCCATATTGTGTTTTATCAGAAACTGTAAGTTGAGTTTTCTGTAAAGGAAAATACCCAATTTTATTATGATAAACCCATTTTAAGTTAGTATTGGTAATTTGTGATTCCCGGTTCATTTTATTTACACTTCCATTAAAATAATAAACATCTCCATTCAGGAAACATTGGTTAAGTGTGGTAGCGACATCTTCATCTTTATCGGAAGTGATATCTGCCCCAAGACAAACCATTGCATTATCTATAAAAAACCACGCTTTCTTAGCAATCAGCGAATCTCTTATGAGATGGAATGCCGTAATTCCATTTAATCCATTTGAGAGTCCACCGGTAAAATCATTGCTATTATAATATCCTTCAAATGTCAATACTTTAAGAGGTGAGTTACTTTGATAACAAGTAACTCCCGGCAGTTTCCGCCAGTCCCATACCGGAAAGATATTATTGTATTCATTTCCGTCCACCATGATATACGTGGCGCCGTCAGCAACATAATAGCCTTTTAAATTTTCACCGTTCAA